>CAYXFI010000074.1:0-12925 GCA_964464205.1 uncultured Cytophagia bacterium | reverse complement strand
AGCGATGCAACCTGAATCCCCCGGAAAACAACGGGCTCGTCCAAGAGAGGGTAGGGATACGCAAAGAAACTGGCACGCACACCGTGGAGCAGGACGTGTAGGGTGTGCGTCTTGGACTCGAATACCTCCGTCCGAAAACGCGTCCGAAACTCTCGGATCAGCTCCTCCGTTTCCAAATCTTCTTGCGGCGCGAAAAAGTCCAATACGCGCGACAGCCGATGGCCCAGTTGCAGCGCGACTCCCGTACCACCGGCAAGATAGAACGACCTCAGCGCAGGGGACTCCCGGATCAGCCCGAGGATTTTCGCTGCGCCGGGGTCGATGGCTCGCTCAAACATCGAATCTCCTGACGAGGAATGCCGAGAATGACCGCCCAGAAGTTGGCCGTTTTGCGTGAGATGCGCCGGCTCCTCCGGACCACATCGGCGACCTGCTCGTCGCCAAAGGTCCTACGAACCCACCGGATCGCCCTGTCATCGCCGTATTCGAGCAAGCGCTCAATGATGTAGTCCGGCCAGTCATCCGGACGCAGAGAATCGAAGTCGACCTCCCAGAAAAAGGGCCGCAAGAAGTCCGGTAACCCGGACGGATCTTTTCGGTGCTCGCCTGGTTTCTTCCGCTTCGCCACGCCAAATCTCCCGCGCCCGCCCGGACCCAAGCGCGTCGTCGCCCGGCGTCCCCGGCGTCCGTGGGACCCGGCCGAGCCACCAGTCCTCTCTTCGCGCCGTCGCCCCATTTGCCCTGCCTCACAGCCCGACTGCTGACGAGCCCGTTTCTCATCCCTTCCCGAATGAAGCCAGACGCAACACGATGCCCACGTTCGGGAGCGGCCTGACGCGTAGCTTGTTTCGTTTCTCCAGTGTCCCCGTCGTCTCCGAAACCTCTGTTTCTTCCTCGTGCTCGAAGACGCCGACCACTCCGGCCTCGATCAACAGCATCCCACGAAACAGGGCCAACCTCAGCCCAGGTCCAAGTCCCAGGTACGTCTCCCGACCCGTTCCAGCGTTGTTCCAAAGCGTCAGCTTGGTGACCCAGATCGCGTGCGCCCTAGCGAACAGCGCGAGCGGCGAGCGAGCGTGCGCGGTCACCCCGGTGAAGGCATCCGTCACCGGAACCAGCCAACCGGCGCCAGCCGAGAGATTCGCCGAACGGGCCACCCCCCTACGGTCCGCCGTCAGGCCGAGCCCACCCACGGCCTTCGCGTGGGCCCCAATCCAGCCCTTGGCGCGTGCCGCTCCCGTCTCCGCCACAACCAACAAAGCAACCGTCGCCACTGTCGCCAGCAGAGTATTCGTCCCACGCAGTCGAACTCCACCCATCGTTGCCTCTCCGGTCCGCCTCTGCCGGCTCATCCGGTCCAGTCCGAACTCGCGTTTTCAGCACCTACGAGTTTCGACCCGCCCTTCTCTTTCTCAGATTCTCGATCTCTTGGATTCGCTGTAACGCACTCCGACCGAAATTCGACGTGGAGCCCCTCTCGCGGACCACTTGCTGGAAGAGCTCCTCCGCCCGGTCCAGCTCGCCCAGCCGCATGTAGGCCACTCCCGCTTCGAACAGCGCGGTTACGTCCCAAGGCAGCTTGGTGGGAGGACACACGTACTTCACCTTGAGCATCTCGGCGATGCCAGTCTCGAGATCGCCTTTGCTCAGGTACGCTTTCCCGATCCAGTACTGAATCTCAGCCTTGGACTGAGCGTCGGCCTCAGCCAGCAATTGCTTCAGGTGAGCGATGGCCCGGTCGTACTCATTCAATCGAATCAGCATTGTGCCGATCTGCACCTTGCGATCGAACCAGTCGGAGGCGTCGGGGAATCGGCGGAGGTAGTCGCGCAGCACCACCAGCGCGCGATCCCACATCCCGGTCTCATCCAGACAGCGGATCAACTCGCGCTCCGCCGACTGCAGCGTGCTTGGCTCGGCCTCCTCGGAATCCGCCACCACCTGCGTAAGCGCGAAAATGGCATTGCCCAATTGCTTGTTCTGGTGGTAGAACACGCCGAGATTGAGGTACGCCAAACGCGCCACTTCCGTCCCGGGGTACTTCTGCGGAAGCTGCGTCAGGATCTCGAGTGCCTTGTCCGTGTGATTGAGCGTCAGGTGCGTTTTGGCGATGGCGAATTCCGCCCGCCGCCCCCACTCCGTGTCCGAGAAGTCGGAGGCAGCTCGATCGTAGGCCTTGAGCGCTCGATTGAACTCCTTCTGACGGAAGAAATACTCCCCTTCTTCGTACGCGAAACGGGCCCGGGCATTCCTCGACTCGCGGCCTTTCCCAAAATCCTTTGTGAACCGACGCGCGAGCTCCCGGGCTTTTTGCAGGCGATCCAGGCGGTACGCCGACGCAACTGTCAGTTCCGCTATCTTCCGCACGTCCGCCGAGGCGGAACCAGCACGCCAGAACCTGCTTCCGACGTCCAGAGCGGCCTGGTACTGTCCGTGGTCGTAGAGCAGTCCCACCCACCGCCGGGCGGCTCGGTAGCGCAGTTCTTCCGGCAGCTCCTGGTTTTCACAGAGCGCCTGCAGCGCCAGTGCGGCGGCTCGCCAGTTGCCCATCTTTTCCAGCAGTTCGGCTTCTAGCTGAAGCAGCTCCGCCTGGCAGTCGATCCCGGCTGAAGCGAGCTCGGCGCGAGCGCGCCGAACTACCAGCACCGCCTCGCGTTGTCGTCCCGCGCCCACCAGGCTGCGGGCCTCCACAAGCGCACGCTCACACGAGCCCGCAGATACTTCGAACAGGTGAAGTACCCCAGGTTCCCAGAGGTCCAGCGCCGGCGGAGTGCGCCCTTTACGGAGAGCTTCCAGCGCCTCCTCGTAGCGACTCCTTTCGAGCAAGCACCGCGCCAGTCCTGCCGCGGCTTCGTCCCTGAGCGGCGAATAGTAGCGATGTTCCAGTATTGAGCGATAGAGACGACTTGCACGCTCGCAGTCCCCGCTGGCCTGCAACATCCGCGCGTACTCCAGGCACAGTCGGCCCCACGGCCTCACCTCCGGCTCGAACCGATTCACGAAAGACTCCGCCAGGCGCAGAGCCCCGGCGCTGTCGCCCACGGACCGCCGGGCCCGAAAAGCCAGGGACAACGCTTCGGCTGCCAGGCTATCGTCGCCGGACCCAGCCACGAGCTCGGCCAGGCGTGCCGCCTCCAGGGACAGGGAATCGTGTTCCCCTTCTCCCGAAAGCAACCACAACGCCTGGGCCCGGAGCCAGAGTGCTGGAGGACAAGCAGCCCTTCCACTATCGGAAGGGATCACCCGGGCAAGTTCTTCCACTTTGGCGATCGCCCCTCCGCTGCCGAGCAGCACCGCTCGAGCCAGCATCACCTGTTCCGCACAGCCGAAGAACTGCGGGAAACGCTCCTCCAGTATCTGAAGGACGAGACGCGCGCTGTCCGCGTAGGCTGCTCCCTCTTTTTCCTGGCCGACCGCCAGCTGGGCCACGCGTGCGCGGTTCAGCTGCGCCTCCGCAAGCAGTCGCAGCGCTCGAAACAGGGAAGAACCCTGAAGCCCCCTCCCAGCCGCGAGCTTCGCCAAGCGGGATGCGAGCTCGTAGTCTTTGGCCCGGTGCGCAGCCAGCTCGGCCGCCTCCAGGTACTGCGACGCGGCGGCCTTCCCCGTCATCGCGAGCAGAGCCAGACGCACCGAAGCTCCCGCCGATTCCGCCGAGAGCGAGGGCACCAGAAGAATCAGTGAATCCAGCTCCGCCCTCGCCCGAGCCTCGAACTCCGACTCCGGGTATTCGCGCACCAACGCCGCCAGTTCCGCCGCGGCCTCGGTAGTACGGCCCTCGTTCAGCAGCAAGTGGGCGAGGACGTAGCCCGCTCGATCCGCGTGGGGTGAATCGGGATTTTCGAGAAGGAAGGCCGTCAACAGCGAGCGCGCCCGATTCGTCGCTCCCCCACGACCCACGGCCTCCGCTACGAAAACGCTCAGCCCGAAGGCCGAATCCATTGCGGGATACATGCGAGACAGACGAAGAGCTTCCCGGATGGCCTGTGGGTCCCCACGGGCGGCAAGCCATTTCTGCAGGACGAGCGCGCGCAGGGCCACGTCCGAGGAGTCCTTTGAGAGCAGCCCGTACAAGCGACCGGCCGAGGCGGCCACCGCGGCGCCATCCGCCCCGCGCTCGGCGGCGAGCACTCGCGTCAACAAGACCGCACGTCGTGCAGGATCGGGCAGACGAGAAATGTCGCCACTCAGTTGCTCCTGTGCTTCCGCGGGTTTCCCATTCTGGCAGAGGGCCACAGCCAGCAGGCAACGCGCGCGCCAGAGGACCGTGTCCGGGAGACCCGTTTCGGCCAGTACCTCGCGTCCCAGACGTTCCGCCTCGCCGTAGTCCCCCCGCCGCAGGTTCATCCGGAGTCGTTGCAACCTGGCTCGCACGCGCTGTTCGCGGACTGGAGCGGATTCTTCGACTTTCCTGAGGATTTCCTCGGCGCGATCCCACTCCAGCACACCCGCCTCAATGCTAGCGAGTGCCAGCAGCCCCTCCGCTGTGACGCTGTCGAGCTGCGCTCTTCCGGCAAGGTCCTGCAGCACGCGGCGCGCCAAGTCCGGCCTGCCCTGGGCTCTTCGAGTGCGCGCGAGCTCCACGCGGGCCTTTTCGGCCCAGATGCCCGCCTTCCCCGCTTCCATCGCGCGCTCGAGCGCCAGTGCTGAACGGTGTAGCTCCCCGGCCTTGCGATAGAGTACCCCCGCCCGAAGATACGCCTCCGCGAGCCGGTCGCTCCCGGGGGCGAGCACCGCCACTCGCTCCAAGGTACGAGCGGCCGTCAGCCAGTCCTCGTGCTGCTCATGGATCGCCGCCAGGGAGAACAGAGCGTCATCCACGTAGGGGGAGCTGGGGTATTCGACCAACAGGCGGGAAAAGGTCGCCCTCGCCCTTCGAGGAGAGCCGGCCAGGCGGAACGACTCACCCGCCAGAAACAGACATTCGGCCGAGAAAGGGCTGCCGGGATAGCTGTCGACGAAGCGCAAGAACTGACTTCCCGCCAGATCGTAGAGCCGGTCGTTGTACAGACGCTTGGCGTACTCGTAGTCTTCTCTCTCCAGTGCGGTTTGGCTTTGAGCTTCGCCGGTCCAGGCCAGCCCTGCAATCAGGATGGCCAGAAGCAAGCGAAGGGAGTTACAACGGTTGAAGTCGAGCATATTTGAGCACCAGCGTTTTTTCGCTGCCATCGTCGAAGAGCACCGTCAGTCGGGCCCGTTCTCCGCGACCGTACACGCGAATGATCGTACCCTGGCCGAAGGTGGGGTGTTCCACCCGCCGTCCCTCGTACAACGGATTCTCCTCCTGCGACACATCCTCCCAGGCCGGCATCACGTGGGCCTCCTCCAGCCTCGCGGTCGCCGCGCGCGTTCGACCGGCCCGCCGGGCCCCTTCCAAACCGAGATCCACTTCTAGGTACTGCTCATCCATCTCCTGCACGAACCGCGAGGGGCGGCTCTGGGTTTCTTGCAGACCCCACCGTCTCCTGTAGTTGGCCAGCGTCAGGTAGAGCTTCTCTTTGGCCCGGGTCGCCCCCACGTAGAAGAGTCTTCGTTCCTCCTCCAGCTCATCCCGGTCCCCTTCGAGCGCCGAACGGAGGGGAAAGAGACCCTCCTCAAGCCCCGTGATGAACACCACCGGGAATTCCAATCCCTTGGCGCTGTGGAGGGTCATGAGTGTCACCACGTTCGCACGATCGTCCCAGGTGTCGATGTCGGACATGAGCGAGATCTGCTCCAGGTAACCCTCCAGCGTGGGTTCCTCCTCGGTCCGGCAGTAGACGGCAATCGAGTACAGCAGCTCGTCGATATTGTTCAGCCGATCGCGCGCTTCGTCCGTCCCCGCCTCCTTGTACATCCGTCGTATGCCCAGTTCGTCCACCAAGGAGGTGGCGATTTCTGCGGCGGAGAGAGTGTCACGAAGCTGGTGAAAACGCTCCACCATCTCGACGAACTGCTGGATGTTCCGCTTCGCCACGGCGCTGATGCCCGGGAGCGAATCCACTTGCTTCATCACCTCGAACAGGGGCAGGCCTTCCTCCCGCGCCCTTTCTTCCAGCTTCGCCAGCGTGGCCTGTCCGATTCCGCGCGGCGGAAAATTGATGATGCGTCTCAGACTGAACGTGTCCAATGGGTTGCAGATCACCCGCAGGTAGGAGATGATGTCCTTGATCTCTTTGCGCTCGAAGAACCGCACCCCCCCGACCACAACGTAGTTGATTCCGGCCATTCGGAGCGCCTGTTCCAACACCCGGGACTGGGCATTGGTCCGGTAGAGGATAGCGAAGTCTTTGAAGCTCCGCTTGTTCCGGTAAACCTCCTCTTCGATCAGTTGCACAACACGCCGCGCTTCTTGCTCGTCCGTGTGCGCGACCACGAGGGTGACCTTTTCGCCGCCGGTGCGCTCCGTCCACAGCCGCTTCTCCCAGCGGTGGACATTCTTCGAGATCACCGAGTGGGCCGCGGCGAGAATCGTCGCGGTGGATCGGTAGTTGCGCTCCAGCCGGTAGATCGCGCAGTCCGGAAAGTCTTTCTGGAAATCGAGAATGTTGCGGATGTCCGCCCCGCGCCAGCCGTAGATTGACTGGTCGTCGTCGCCGACCACGCACAAGTTTCGGTGGGAACCAGAGAGGAGTTTCAGCAACATGTACTGGGCCCGATTGGTGTCCTGGTACTCGTCCACAAGGATGTAGCGAAAACGGGACTGGTACGTCTGGAGTACGTCAGGGTGCCGCTCGAACAGCAAGATCGCTTGCACCAGAAGATCATCGAAGTCGAGAGCGTTGTTCTCCCGCAGAAAGCGCTCATAGTAGCGGTAGAGGGGAGCCACCACCTGCTGCCGCCACGGATCGGACGCCCGACGTTCGAATTCATCCGGGAAAATCAGATTGTTCTTCGCCCGGCTGATCGTCCAGCGTACGAGCCGTGGGTCGCTTCGCCCCTCGTCCAGCCGCAGCTCCTTGACCCCCTGTTTGATCACCCAGAGCTGATCGGTCTCGTCGTAGATGGCGAAGTTCCGCGAGAAGCCCAGGTGGTCAGCCTCACGACGCAAGATCCGCGCGAAAATGGAGTGAAACGTGCCCACCCACCGCGGTGCCTCCGCTCCGCCCAGAAGCTCCTCGACGCGGCGTTTCATCTCCCCCGCCGCTTTGTTCGTGAAGGTCATTGCCAGGATCTCGTGCGGCTGCGCCGCACCGGTGGCGATCAGGTAAGCAATTCGGTACGTAAGCACGCGGGTCTTTCCGCTCCCCGCACCTGCCAGCACAAGCACAGGACCGTCGGTGTGGACTACCGCCTGACGTTGCTCGTCGTTGAGGTCTTCCAATAGCTTTTCCGCTCGCGCCCTTTTCACCCTTGCCTCAGCGATCCCGGTTCCTGCGCCGTTTCGCCAGCTCGCGTCTCAGTCTGTCCAGATGCCTCTTGTTCCGCAGATGTTCGGCCAGTGTTCGGCCGAAGTAGTGTCCGCCCTCGCCGTTCGCCACGAAGAAGAGGTAGTCTACCTTCGCTGGATGAACCGCCGCCCAGATGGCCCTCCGGCCCGGATTGTTGACCGGACCGGGCGGTAGACCGCGGTGAAGATAGGTGTTGTAGGGCGACGGAATCTCCAGATCCTTCTTGAGCAAGCGCCTCGGTTTCCCGCCGAGGATGTACTGCACCGTCGGATCCGCTTCCAGCTTCATCCCCTTTCTCAGCCGATTGTGATACACGGCCGAGATGAGGACACGCTCGCTGTCCACTTTCGCTTCGCCCTCGATGAGAGAAGCCAGCGTCAGAACCTGGTGAAGACTCAATCCGAGGGAATCGGCTCGCACCCGGATGCTACTGTCCAGAGCCGCGAAGCACTGCCGGACCATCGCACGGATTACCACCTCCTCCGGGGTGCCCCAGGCGAAATAGTACGTCTCCGGGAACAGGTAGCCTTCGAGCGAGGGGCCCTCGCAGCCCAGCGCCCGGACCAGCGAGTCGCTCTGGACCAATCGAACGAAGCGCGCCGAATCCACCCCGATCTTGCGCTGCAACAGCGAAGCGATTTCCCAGCTCCGGAGCCCTTCCGGCACGGTCACCTTCACCCACCGGCTCTTCCCCGAAGCCAGCGTGCGGACTACCTCGAGGACCGTGCTGCCCGCCCGGAACGAGTAGTAGCCGGCTTTGAGCTGGTCCGTTTTCCCGAGCAATTCAGCGGCCAGCAGGAACAGGCGCGGTGATCGGATCACCCCGCGTTCAGCCAGCTCGTGGGCAATCGAGTCCGCCGGCGTCCCGGGGCGAATCAGCACTTCGATGGTGTCGCTGGGTCCTTTGGGACCAGGCACAAAGAACACCGCGAGTCCCCCCGCGAACAAACCAGCTACCACCAGCGCCACGCCCAGTTGCAGAAGCCTTCTCACGCCGTCTCACCCCGTCGTCGGCTCAGGTAGTCCCGCAGGATTTTCGCGTGATCAAACGCCATTCCTTCGGGAGGAATCTCGTCCAGCCGGAATACCCGCACCGCTTTGGCATCGTCCGCCGCGGCCGGCCGACCGGACGCCGTCGCAACGTACACCACGCTCACCGTGTGACCCCGAGGATCCCGATCCGGATCCGAATAGACTCCCAGCAAGTACTGGAGCTGCACGTCCAGACCTGTCTCCTCCTTGGCTTCCCGTACGGCAGCGGCCTCCACCGTTTCCCCGTAGTCCACGAATCCGCCGGGGATCGCCCAGCCGTACGGGAAGTTCTTGCGCTCGATCAGCACCACTCCCGCCTCATCGCCTTCCAGCTCGATGATGATGTCCGCCGTGAGCAGCGGGTTCTTGTAGCGCTCAATCGTGCCCCCACAGTGCGGGCAGCGTTCGATGATTTTCACTCTTCCTCCCGGCGAAGTCGATGAAATCCTGCGTTTCCCGGTGTCCTACAGCAACCAGACGTAAAGATCGTAGAACGCGTGCGCGTAGGCGGCCGCCGCGAGGCCGCGGACGAAATAGAGGGCCCCAAGCTCGAGGCCCAGGATCAGCAGTCGGAAGAAACTCGCCGAATCGAGTGCGCTACCCATGTTCGCGAAAGCGTGGGCAGCCGCAAATCCAAGAGCCGACGTCAGCAAGGCCAACCACCAGGAAAGAACGGCGCTCCCGCCGGCACTGCGCAGCAGGTGGTACAAGCCCCCGGCCAGAACCAGCCGAAACGCCAGCTCCTCGAAAACCCCCGCCCCTGCGGACGCCGAAAGCGCGTTTGCTACACGCCCCACAATCGAACCGGGTTCCAGAAAAGCCAAAAGCCGCATCGACAGGAGAATAGCCAGCGCCCACACCGCCGATTCCACTGCGAAGAGGAATGCCCAACCCAATGGCTTCTTTCTTCTCCCGACCCTCTGGTGGAGCCCCCACGCGACGCACCCCAGCAGCAGAATCGCTCCCACCGGCACCACCATCCCCGGAATGGCGTGCCGCAAGCTGACGTCGATCGAGTTTCGAAGTGCCGGACCTTCCCCCGAACCGATCAAGAGACCCCCCTCGTACACCAGCAGGAGCGGTACCAAGGACCAAGCCGCGAAACTCGAAGAAGCCGTCCACTCCGCGTAGGTGTCTACCGCGCCGCGCCATCCCGACCTGCGTCCCAACGTCCTCCCCTCAGTAGCCTGCGCCACCGCCCCGGCCCCTCGGATCAACACCGCCCCAGAGCGCACCGTCTTCCGGGTCCACCATGATGGCGTGGGCCTGCCCGATGGACTTCCTCCTCTTGAGCCGATGCCCCATTGACACCAGCTTCTCGCGCACTTCATTCGACATGAGCTCGGGCTCGTAGAACAGGACGTCGGGCCTCCACTGATGGTGAATGCGCGGCGCCGACACCGCGGCCTGCACGTCCATCCCAAAATCGACCGCGTTCAGAATGATCTGCAGCACAGTGTTGATGATCCTTGGTCCACCCGGTGAACCGAGCACCAGCCACAGCCGTCCGTCCTTCTCCACGATCGTCGGGGTCATGCTCGAGAGCATTCGTTTCCCGGGTTCAATGGCATTCGCCTCCGACTGGATCAGCCCGAACATGTTGGGTTCCCCGGGCTTCGCGGCGAAATCGTCCATCTCGTTGTTCATCAGAAAGCCGGTGCCCGGTACCACCACGTAGCTGCCGTAGGAGCCGTTCAGGGTGGTCGTGACGGACACGGCCATCCGATTCTCGTCCACCACGCTGTAGTGGGTTGTCTCCGTCCTCTCGAGACGCCACGGATCCGGATTCACGACGGCATCCGAGCGAGAAGCCCTGTACCAGCAAATGTCGGCCCGCAACGAATCGGCGTAGGCCTTCGACGTGAGGGTCGCCACGGGTACAGGTACAAAGTCCGCGTCGCCGAGATACTCAGCCCGATCGCGAAACGCGCGGCGCATTGTTTCCGCCAGCAGGTGAATGTACTGCGCCGAGTTGTGCCCGAGCGAGCGGAGAGGGAATCCCTCAAGCACGTTCAGCATTTCAACCAGCAGAATGCCTCCAGAGCTCGGTGGGCCCATGCTGATGATCCGGTGGCTCCGGTACGTTCCGATCACGGGCTCGCGTTCCACCGGACGGTAGCGAGCCAGGTCCTCCAGGGTGATCAACCCACCGTTGCGCTGGAAATCTTCCGCCAATCGTCGGGCGATCACCCCGCGGTAGAAAACCGACGGCCCTTTTTTCGCGATGAGTTTCAGCGTTCTCGCCAGATCCGGCTGAACGAATCGATCGCCTTCAGCGTAGGGCTCGGCGCCGTTCTTAAGGAAGACCGCCGCGGTGGCCGGAAAGCGGCGAAAGCCCTCCGCGTGGGCGGCCAGTTCCCGGGCGAACCAGTAGTCGACCTCAAATCCCTCTTCGGCGAGCCGGATCGCAGGCTTCAGCACCTCCTTGAGGGACATCGTACCGTACTTCTCCAGTGCGTAGCAAAGCCCCGCCACCGTACCCGGCACGCCCGAGGCGAGGTAGCCCACGCGGCTCAGCTCTTCCTGAACCCGTCCGGTGGAATCCAGGTACATGTCGCGCGTGGCTGCCAGCGGAGCCTTCTCACGGAAGTCGATGGTCGTGCTTCGCCCATCGGGCCAGCGAATGACCATGAACCCTCCGCCGCCCAGATTGCCCGCCGCCGGGTAAACCACAGCGAGTGCAAAACCCGTCGCGACCGCGGCATCTACGGCGTTGCCCCCCTTGCGCAGGATCTCCGCGCCCGCCTGACTCGCCAGGACCTGGGCACTGACCACCATGCCATGCCTGGCGCGGAGCGGTTTTCCGTAGGCGGCAAAGGCATCCGTCGTTCGTAGGACGAGAGGAAGCTGAAAGAAGCTCGTGAGCAAGATCAGCGTGGCCCGGACCTTCAACCGGCCAATCCGCCTGTACTTCGGACCGTTGTCAAGAATCATCATGCCATCTCACCCTGACTTGCAAAACCTGCACTTCCAAACGCTGATGCCCCCGGCGACCCCGGCACCAGCTTGCGCAACAATCGAGGGCCCGCCGGAGCCACTTCGCGGAGCGTCATCGACAGATCCAATCCCCGAAAGCGCAACAGGTCCGCGCTGGTGCCCTCTTGGTGGCGTTCACTCCGGACGCACCGGGGGCCAGTAGGTGCGCAGAATCCCGCCCGCTGCCGAATATCCCAACACGATCAGCAAGCCAAGCGCCGCGAAGGCGAGCAGAATCTGCCTTGGCGCCACCGGAAGCTCGTCGACCAGACCCGTTCGTTGCAGGAATAGCCAGTACCCGAGGTACACCACGAGCCCCAGCGCCAGTCCCAGGAGAATTTTCAAGCTGTACGGACCGGGGCGACTGGGCGCAAACACTGGTCGCGCGTAGAAGAAGCCGATCAGCGAGCCCAGCACTGCGAACGCCGTCATCATCAGATACTGGCTCACGAAATAGAACGGGCTGAATCCCGCCAGGGCCGCCACACCCAGAGCGGCGAGTTCTGCGAAGGCGAGGACACCGACGAATCGGACCAACGCGGGCTGGAACCAGAACAGCCGCGCCGCCACGGCCATGGCCACGCCCACGAGTACCGAAAGCAGCACGAGATCCATCGGACGCTCCGTTTTCTTGCGGCAGACAAAACCCTGCGCAACCGGCGCAGGGTCCACCGATGGGAACGCAACCCTCTACAAATCAAGTGGATGGTTCAGGCCTTCCCGCAGAATCTTCCGCGCTGGCGCGCCGGCTACGCTTTGTGCTCGCGCAGCCACTGCAGAAGCTGATCAGTCGGCAGGCAGTTGAGCACATTCTCCGGGCCGAGCCACGCTCGTCTGGCCGTTCCCACTCCGAAGCGAATCATCCACAGGTGATCGGGGTGGTGCGAGTCCGTGTTAATGGCCAGCAAGATCCCCTTTTCGGCCGCCCGCCTGGCATTCAAATCCGAGAGGTCCAGCCGATCGTAGAACGCATTGATCTCGAGCGCGGTGTTGGTGGCGGCGGCCGCGTCCAGGATCTTCTCCACGTCCACCTCGTAGCCCTCCCGTTTGCTGATCAAGCGGCCCGTCGGGTGAGCCACAATGTCCACCTGAGGGTTCTCCATCGCCCGCACCATCCGCTCTGTCACGTTCTGCTTGAAACCGCTGTGGATGGAGGCAACCACGAGGTCGAGCTGCGCCAGAACGTCATCGGGAAAATCGAGGGTGCCGTCGGCGAGAATGTCCACTTCGGTGCCTGCCAGCACGCGAAACCCATTCAGCGTCTCGTTCAGCTTGCGAATGTGGTCGATCTGCTCAAGAAGAGTATCGATCTCAAGGCCACCGGCGTACTTGGCCGAGCGGGAGTGATCGCAAATGCCAAGGTAGACGTAGCCGAGCTTCTTGGCGGCTTCCACCATCTGCTCGATCGTCGCCGCGCCGTCGCTGTACTTGCTGTGCACGTGTAGGTCGCCCTTCAAGTCCGAGAATTCCACTAAGCGCGGCAGCTTACCCTCGGCCGCTGCCTCGATCTCGCCCCTATCCTCGCGCAGCTCGGGCGGGATCCACTCCAT
>CAYXFI010000073.1:0-12976 GCA_964464205.1 uncultured Cytophagia bacterium | reverse complement strand
ATTGGTGGATTGGAGCGAAGGGTCTCGAATTTTCGGTGGAGTCCCTGACCTCTTGACGCAAAGGGAGGCGAACTAAGGACACATAGGATTTCAAAGTCGAAATGCAACTGCCGGCTGTTCTCTCTTCTCCCCTTCGCGTCTTGGCAACTTGGCGAGAGGCGGTCTCTTTACGACCGAGCATGCCCCGGATGTTACCTGTCCTCAACCCACCCAGAAACTGACGTAGGAAAAGTGGGCGGTGCAGCCGAACTTGCCTCGGTCAACCGCGCAACGCCACCCACTCCGCCTCGCCGTCGTCCGCCGCTGGGCGGCTCGAAAGCGGGCCCGCGTTGCGAAGCAACTGGCAGCAAGCAACAACGGCGAACTCGGGCTACCTCGCAGCGCGGGTCCCCAATTCCAGCGGAGGGCACAAAAAAGCCTCGTCGGAAGGACCGACGAGGCGCCTCAAGCTTTGCAACAAGATTCTCGTCAATAGGGGGTGGGTTCGCGGATCTCGTATTCCGTGGTGATTTCCGCCGTCTTGCGGAGCATCTCCGATGCGGAGCAGTACTTCGTTTCGGACAACTCAATGGCGCGCTCCACGTCCTGGGGCTTGATGCCCCGCCCGTAGATGATGAACTTGATCCGGATCTTGGTGAAGACCTTGGGATGCTCCGGCGCCTGTTCTGCTTCGAGCTCCATCTCAAAATCTTCCACGGGCGCCCGCTTCTTCTTCAGAATGGAAATCACATCCATGCCCGTGCATCCGCCCAGGGCCATCAACAAGACTTCCATGGGCCTGGACCCGGCATTCTGACCGCCGAGCTCGGTGGGGCCGTCCATCGTGATCCAGTGCCCGGAGTCTGCCTTCGCCGCCAGCGCTAATCCCTTGATCTGCTTAACCTGTACCTTCATCACCCTTCGCTTCCTCCCTGCGTGCCAAATACTCCTTCAACTCCGTAAGCAGCCCATCGATCTGCGTTTCGTCGTACCCTTTTTCCCTGGCGCTGCTCTCCAGAGTACCCCAGACGGGTTCTCCACAAACGAGGCATTTGATACCCTTTTCCATCAGGAAAGTCACCGACTCGGGGTATTCCCGCACCAGGTCCTCGATGGTGATCGTCTTGTCAATCACGAGCTTCATGGTCCTTCCCCGCTCTAGTCCTGCGGCAGAAGTTCCAGGATGTGCTGTTCCCACACCTGCCTGGGGCGGTAGCCCACGTACTTCCTGTAGATGCGCCCCTTGGGATCAATCAGGAAAGTCGTGGGGATTCCCTCGATGCCTCCGTAGTCCTGCACCACCTGAACGCTAGCAAGCAGAATCGGGTAGTTGATTCCGTACTGCTTGACGAAGGACTTGACCGCGTCCAAACCCTGGCGAGCGAACGCGATGCCGACGATCTGCAACCCCTTTGATCCGTACTTCTCCTGCAGAGCCACAAAGTCCGGGATCTCGGCCTTACAAGGGGGGCACCAGGTGTCCCAGAAATCCAGGATCACCACTCTCCCCCGAAACATCGAGAGACTGTATTCTTTTCCGTCAATGCCCCTCAGTCGAAAATCCGGGGCCAGATTCGGATCGTTCGCTTGCACCGTTGTAGTGCTCGGCGATTTCTGAGCCGCCCGGGCCTCATGGGTCTTGTCGTCTTTGCTGCAACCGAACGTCAACAGCGCCGCCGCGGCCACCACCGTCGCCAGCAGGTGAAGCTTCCTCTGCATCACGTTTCTCCTCGCCCTTTGTCCATCCCTACATTTCGCCCCGCCGCGTCGAATGCGCTCGCCAGGAACCTCTCGAAAACCCTGTCCACCCGTTCTCTCACACTCACGTCCTGCCCCCACGGGCCGAGTTCCCGCAGCACAACGCGGTGCAAGTGTTCGGCCACTTCCCTGGAGCAGCAGGCGCGGATCCGCTCCGGCAAGTTCCCGCAACGCTCCAGAATGATCAAATCGACCCTGTCCATTTCGTGGCTCGACTGCTGTCCACTCCAACCCTTTTGATGCAGCCGGGTCAGTGCAGGGGTCAAAGAGGTCGGCGGCCTCCGCGGCGTGTTACTTTGACGCCTGCCCCCGATCTCGTGTTCCCCGTCAATCCCCCGATCCGATGCGGCCCATCTCGGACACAGCGGGCGAAGGGGTGAGGAACTCATGATCCGGGTGCGGAGGCTACCCTGGCGACAGCGGGCTTCTAATCCGGCCATCCGCGAGGCCTGCGCCACATCCGGTCATTGGACCCAGGCCGGCGGCGTCGCGCAGCTCTCACGCGAATGTGCTGAAGCCCGGACCTCGCGAAGAAAGACCACGCTCCAACCCGCGAAAGATAGGGAGAAACCTCTCCCCGAAGTGCGCGACGCTTTTCTGAGAAGGTAAACGTGTGTAAGATTGTGTAACTGTCGGAGTTCGTGTCGCACTGGAGTTTGGGAAAATCCTCCAATTTTGCGATAATTAGTTGGCTCAAGGGCCAGAGTCTACGTCCACGGCCTCCGATTCAATTGGACAAACTGAGCAGGGGTACCCCATCCTTGGGCCCGGATGTATCGTTCCACGACTCCGGCACATTGGGAGCAAATTCGGGTGCGTCTTACGGGAGGCTTCGGGGCGTGGCGGGTGCAGACCTCACCAATGGCACCTCGGGAAGGTATTGGTGCGTGTTCGAGCAAGCGTGGTTGCTTCTCCTGTGGAAACCGGGGAAACGTACACGTGGGCTGATGGTGCAGGCGGACCTTGTCCCTGAGAGCTCCGTAAACGGCCGAGACCCACGAGGGGGCTTTCACACACGATACAGGTCTTGGGCCGAGCACCGGCACGCCGACAGGATGAACCCAGAGAGCCCCAGTGCGATGGGAGGAAGTCCACGACAAAGAACAGAACGCATCGGGAAGAATCGGGTTGCTTGGGGAGCAGCGCCCGTGATGGCGATAGCAATGGCCGTTGGATTCCTATTCGGCACCGCTGCGACATCGGCGCCGCAGGTACGGGTGATGGAAGCGGTGCGCGTCGCCAGGCCACCGAGAATCGATGGCCGTTTGGACGACGAAGCATGGCAGCAGGCGCAGTGGCAGGGCGGCTTTGTGCAGCGAGAACCGGAAGAAGGCGCACCGGGCACCGAGCCAACGTGTGTCGCAGTCGTTTACGATGACCATAGCCTCTACATTGGAGTGCGTTGTCTTGATTCCCAACCGGACCTAATCGTCGCCCGGGAGATGCGTCGGGATGCACGCCTGGATGAGGATGATAACTTTCAGATCGTACTCGACACCTACCACGACCGCCGAACCGGCTACTATTTCGTTGTGAATCCGCTGGGAGCCCGCCGCGACGCGACCCTGGCCGACGAAGGGAGCACTTTCAACGCGGAATGGGACGGGATCTGGGAATGCAAAACCTCGAGAGATTCCGCTGGATGGTACGCAGAGATCTCCATTCCTTGGAAGACTCTGCGTTTCCCGAGGCGTCCCGAGATCCAAATGGGGATCAACTTCCAACGGACTGTGCGGCGAAAGAACGAGGATCAGTACTGGCAGCTTGTGCCCCGCGATCGTGGCTTTACGGGATTCTTGCGGATGAGCGAGGCTGGGATCCTCCGCGGACTACGTCATATTACTCCAAGTAGTGGCTTTGAGTTGATGCCGTACTCGCTAGCAGGACTACAAAGGGACCAGCAAACATCCTTTCGAACTCTGCGGAAAAACGAAATCGGAATCGACGCCAAGTGGATGCCGGCAGCAAATCTGGCTCTTGACCTCACCTGGAACACGGATTTCGCACAGGTGGAGGCGGATCAGGAGATTGTAAATCTGACGCGATTTTCGCTTTACTACCCGGAAAAGCGCGACTTCTTCCTCGAGGGTGCGGAGATTTTTGCGTTCGGCGAATCGCCTGGCTTCCGGCGCCGCATGTTCGGAGTGCCCCTGCAAATCTTCTACAGCCGCAGGATCGGTCTAGCCGACGGATCGCCCGTTCCGATCCTGGGAGGAGCAAGGCTGACCGGGAAGCTTGGGCGCTACGTGGTGGGAGCGTTGAATATCGTGACCGATCGCGCTGAACTCGGGGATCACGACGAAAAGGAGATCGAACCACGGACGAACTACACGGCGATCCGCCTGAGGCGGGATATCTTCTCCCGATCCACAATTGGCTTCATGGCCTTGAACAAGCAGGTTTTGGAGGGCGATTGGTACAACCGCACCTTGGGTGTGGATGCCAGATTTTTGCCATCTCAAGAGGTGTCTCTCAGTTTGGCAGCGGCCGAAACCTTTTCACCCGATCGCGTCGAGGATGGGGAATTCATTCCGGGGAAGCGGGATAACTACGCCTTCTACGGTGGGTTTCGGTACAGCACAGACCTCTGGAGCGTACGCTCGTCCTACCTGGACATCGCCCGTCATTTCAACCCGGAGATGGGCTTCGTGCGGCGCAAAGACATCCGGCGTTTTTCCGGCTCGATACGGTACCAGCCGCGTCCCAGGAATATCCGCGCCGTTCGCCAGTTTTTCTACGGGGTCGAACTGGAGACGATCCACGACCACGCGGGACACCTGCTGGACCGCAACCTCGAAGCGAACTTCACGACCCGTTTTGAGAATAGCAGCTTCTTCCGGCTTGGGGTGACCCGCAGCTACGAGTTTCTTGATGACGACTGGGAAGTACGTCCCGGCATCCTGGTCCCGAAGGGACCATACGAGGGGTACAATGTGAGTGCCTTTTTCCGCGGGGACGAAAGTAAGCGGATCATGCCGGAGCTGCGGGTCAGACGCACCCACTACTACGGGGGGGTACTGTATTCGGGCGGGTTGGAAGGAACCGTGACCGCAATACCCCGTGTGCGTTTGGAGCTCGATTATGCGTACAACTACGTGAACCTGCCCGGCGGGCATTTTGAGACGTACACGCTCGGAACTCGCTTCATTTACTACTTTTCGACGAACCTGTACTTCAAAGCCTACGTGCAATGGAAAAGGGATCCGCTGGCCGAAAAGGGTAAACGCGAGGCCATCGCGAACCTTTTGCTACGCTACACGATTAAGGACGGCTCCGACCTCTACGTCGTGTACAACCACATGGTCGAGGGCTCCAACGGAAACACCGCCATTGAAAACCGCGTCCTAGTCGTCAAGTTCGTTTGGTTTGTGCGCACATGAACCGACCTTGGCCATCGGGTGACAAAAGCCCACTGCGCTTGTCCGACCTACACGGAGGCATTGGAACGCCAACGGGACAAACCTCCCTTGCACCGATTGCTTCAGCTCAGCAATCCCACAGCGGGAGATGCCGTCCAGCCTGGGGAAATCCGGAACGAGCCATGCGAGGCGACAGGAAGTTGTTGCCTCCCGGTCGCGACCACCGCACGCGAGCCAGCGACTGTTCAAGGCGGAGATCCTTCCTCGTCTGCGTACGGGGTCTCACCCCCATGGAACTACTTTGAAAAAAGTTGAGCCGGTTTTCCCTTGTTTCCCCACGCGACTTTTGTAAATTGAATTTGGCGCTGGTAGCACTGATTCCGTTGGGAGGTGGCTGGCGTGCAAAAGCTGCGGGGCTTGATTGCCCTTTTCTTCGTCCTCTCCCTGCCTCTCTCTTCCGGTCATGCGCAGTATTACTTCGGGCGCAACAAGGTACAGTACAACCGCTTCGACTGGCAAGTTCTCAAAACCGAACATTTCGACATCTACTTCTACCCCGAGATGGAAGAGCTGGCGCGGATCGGCGCCGCGTTCGCCGAAGAATCCTACCGGTATCTCGAGGACCACTTCAATCACACGATCAACCGCCGCATCCCACTCATCTTCTACTCGAACCATTTCCACTTTCAACAGACGAACACAACACCGTACCTGGTGCCCGAGGGAGTCGGCGGCTTTTTCGAATTCCTGAAGGGCCGCGTCGTCGTGCCGGCGGACGGTTCCGTGTACAAATTCAAGCGCGTCATTCGGCACGAGCTGGTGCACGTGTTCACGCACAGCAAGTTCAACCGCGTGATGAAAGAGCACCGAAAACTGGAGGGAGCCGATCTGCCGCTGTGGTACGTGGAAGGTCTGGCCGAATTCTACTCGGAGGGCTGGAGCTCCGAAGCCGAGATGTTCGTCCGAGATGCAGTGCTGAACGGCTATTTCGTTCCCTTGCGCGAGATGTACCGCATCTACGGCTCATTCCTGATGTACAAAGAGGGCCAGTGCTTCCTGCGATTTCTCGCTTCGGAGTTCGGAGAGGAAAAAGTTCTCCAGATCATCGACAACGTGTGGAAGGCGGATCGCTTTTCCAAAGTGCTGGAAATCACCACCCAGACGCCCCTCAAGAAATTGGACGAGCTCTGGCTCTACTGGCTCAAGAAGCGAGCTTACCCGCTCCTCGGCGATTCCGACCTGCCGCAGATCGTCACGCGGCCCGTGGCCGTGGACGGCATCTGCGTCAAACCCGCCTTCGCCCGGCTGGACGGAGATCGCTACGTCGTGTACCTCTCGAATCGCAACGGCTACACGGACGTGTACCTGCAACCCCTGGATGCGCCCGAGGAACGTCCTGAGGCCGAGATTCTGGTCCGCGGTGAGCGCACCGCCGAATTCGAGAGTTTTCACCTGCTGCGCAGCAAAATCCACGTCAGCCGGGATGGACGTCTGGCTTTCATCTCGAAAAACGGGCCGCGAGACGTACTGTACGTTTACGACCTCCGCAGCCGGTCCATCGTGGGTTCCTACCGCTGGGCTGAGATTGTGGCAATGTCCTCGCCAGCCTGGTCCCCCGACGGCCGGTACATCGCCTTCACCGGGATTGAATTCGGCGGCAAGAACGACCTGTACTGCGCGGATCTGACGACGGGAAAGCTGGAGCGCCTCACCAACGACTACTACGAAGAGAGGGACCCTTCGTGGTCACCGGACGGCAAAAAGATCGTGTTCGCGTCCGATCGGGGTGCCAATGGACAACGTGGCTACCTCAACCTTTTCGCCCTGGACATCGGAACGGGCCACGTGTCTTACATCACGAGCGGGAAACACAATGACCTGCAGCCAGCCTGGTCCCCGGACGGTTCCTACATCGCCTTCTCCTCGGACCGCACGGGGGAATTCAACCTGTGGCTCGCGAAAGTCGAGTACGTACCAGCGCCCCTGCAGTTGGCCGATCGCCGGAGGGACGCTCCAGCGGGGACGGGTCAGCCCCTGGAGGTGAGAGTCCTCGAGCAGCGCCGCATCACCCGGTTCCCCACCGGCGCTTTCGACCCGGCCTGGACGGACCGCGGTAGCCTCCTTTTCACAGCTTTCGAGAACTACTCGTTTCACATCCGCGAAGTCGACAGTGTGCTCGTCCGCTACGAACGGAGCGAACCTTGCCCACCCGACTCGCTCGGTCCCGACGAACGGCCGTGGTCGATCGGGAGATTCGCGGGCAACGTGGTTGCCACCAAGGTGCCGTACCGGCGGAAGTTCAGCATTGACATCGCCCAATCGCAAATCACCCAGGACCCGATTTTCGGGACGTCCGGCGGTGCCCAGGTGGCCATCTCCGACATGTTGGGCAATCACCAGTACTATTTCCTGCTGTACAACAATGCGCGCACCCGCGACGAATTCCTGGAGAGTTTCAACGTGGCCGTGTCGCGGGTCGACCTGTCGCACCGCACGAACTACGCCGTAGGGTTGTACCATTTTGCCGGGCGATACTACAACCTCTACGACTTCTTCTTCTGGGAGCGCCGCTACGGGGGGTTCGTGGCGTTGAGCTACCCATTCTCGGTGTTCAGACGCATTGAGGGCAGCCTCAACATCCGCCACTCCGACAAAGAATGGTTCGCGAACGGGTACAGACGGAAGGCCCTTCTCGTCTCGAACTTCGTGTCGATCATCAAAGACAACTCCCTCTGGGGCCCCACCGGTCCCGTAGACGGTGAGCGGTACAACTTCACGCTGGGCAACACAATCGACGTGCTCCACTCAAAGGTCAACTTCTACACGATCATCGCCGACTACCGACGGTACTTCCGGCTGAGCCGTAGGGTAACCTACGCCGTGCGCTTCACGACCATGTTCAACGACGGCAAAGAAGCCACCCCCTTCTTCATGGGAGGAAGCTGGGACTTGCGCGGATACCCGTTCTGGCGCATCTGGGGTACCAAGACCGGCCTGGTGAGCCAGGAGCTCCGGTTCCCATTCATCGATCGGTTCATCATCCGCTTCCCGATCGGCGGTCTGGCGTTCAGCGCCATCCGCGGCGCCACTTTCCTCGACGTAGGCAACGGCTGGGACGAAAAGCTCGATCGCCTGCTCGGCAGCCTGGGCTTTGGCATTCGCTTCCGGTTCGGGGGCGTGCTGGTTCTCCGATTCGATTTCGGGAAAAAGTTCACGATCCACAGCCCCGAACGCTGGCGAAGCTACCTGAAGCCGGAGGTTCAGCCCGGCATTTTCAAACAAGTTTTCTTCGGATGGGACTTCTGAATCGCCTGCAATCAAGGAATTGTCAACCGAATCATGGGAAGGCGGCGGAGCTCTCCGGATGTCGGGCCTCAAGCCCGCGCGGAATTTCGTCGCGGCCTCTCAGTCTGAGTGCTGAACTCCCCGACCACACGGAAACCCACGGACGTCGCTTGCACCTTGCCGAGCAGAGGAGTGAAGATTGAAGCTCACCGCCTCCTCTCCGTTCCCTCCGACCTCGAGGACTCTCCGCTCCCTGTTCGCTGTTTTGGCCACCTCTTTCATCACCGGTTGCGGACCGCTCCGGTTACCGACCATTCCATCGGAGCCTCCCGGCTGGCCCATGTACCTGGGCAACCCGGCCCGTTCCGGCCAGTTGCGGGCGCGCATCGATCCGCCGGTCGAACAGATTTGGCGAAAACGCCTCGGCTCGGGCATCGGACCGGCGCTGGTGAGTCGCGACGGACTGGTGGCCGTCCCCACAGCCAAGGGCGAGATTCATTTCCTGCGAGTGGATGACGGGAAGAAGGCCGGCAAGCTGAAATTTCTCAAGACAGCCGTGACCGGGGCTTGGCCTTCAGCATCGCGATTTGTGGTGGTTGCGCGTACCGGCCGCTCCACCCTCGCCTGCTACGATCTTGCCGCCGGGCAGTGGTGCTGGCGCAAAGCGGCGGGGCCAGTGGACACGGAGCCTACGATCGTGGGGGACACCCTGATCACGGCCTCCACGTACGGCCGGGTACTCGCCACCCGGCTGGACGACGGCGCTACGCTGTGGGAAACGAAGCTCAAGACCCAGGTTCACTCATCCCCGAGCGCCGCGCGCGGGCGTTTGTTAGTTGGCACCGACTCCGGAGAGCTGGTGTGCATGCGCCTGCGGGACGGCACCATCGTGTGGCGAAAGAGGATCGGTGCCCCGATCTTCGCCCCACCCGTGATCCGCGACACCCTGCTGTTCCTCGGCTCAACCGACAGCACCTTTCGCGCCTTCCGATTGGAGGACGGGTCCGAACTCTGGTCGTTCCGCACCGGCGGGAGAATCGTGTTGGCAGGGGCCGTAGTGCCCGACCGGGGCTGGGTACTCTTCGGCAGCAACGACCACTTTGTCCATTGCCTGCGGACCAGCGATGGGACAGTCGTGTGGCGCGCAAAGCTGGGCGCCCCACCGGGCACAGCCCCCCTCGTCACACGGAAGACGGTCTGGGTGGGTGGATTGGACCGGAAACTCTACGCGCTGCAACTGGACACAGGGGACATTCTCTGGTCCATCAAGCTCAAAGGTCGGGTGCGCACCGCTCCCATTCCCGTCGGTCCCGTGCTGCTCGTCGCAAGTGAGGACTACTACGTCTACGCGTTTCGACACACCGGAGAAATGACCCCTTGAGCAGGATTCGGGTGGTGACGGCGCTGTTGCTCGGATTCGCGCTCGCAGCCCGGGCCGCCGCGAGTTGTCAGGGAATATCGCCCTGTACTGGGGGAACCGAAGCGTACCTTCGGCTCCTCCCGCCAAGTGCCGAGGTTCGTTCCGTGCGTGTGGACGCTCAGGCTGCGCGTGCGTTGAGCGGCAATCTGTACGCCGTTCCCCCCGGCCACCAGCGCGTGGTGATCGAGCGTGACACGAGGACCTGGCCACCGATCCATCGCGTAGAACTGGACACGGTGTTCGCCGCGGGCGACACGGTCACGGTTCTGCTCCCCATGGTCCTGTTCATCCAGACCGAACCCGCCGACGCGCAAGTGTACCTGGACGGACGCCTCCTCGGCAGAACGCCTCTGTGGACCGTAGCTGAGCCCTCGTGGCAGGGCAAGCGCCTGGTGTTTCGAAAACCGGGCTACCGACAAACCGCTTTTCTACTGCGCGACTACGCCGTCGGAAGGCTAACCGTAGCTCTGCAGCGGGAAGCGCTCGAACTTCCTCCGGCGAGTACTGCACCAGACCCGTGCCGCTGGCGCCTGCGCACGCTGATCAGTGCCGCGGTCACACTGGGCGCTGGCATCCTGGCGGTGGAGCTGCGCAATCAAGCCAACGAGACGTACCTGGAGTACCAGTCCACCGGATCCCTCCGGAAAATGCGGGAGCTGTACGATCGCACGCTCCGGCTGGATCGATACTCCGCCGCTGCCTACGGTGCCTTCGAGGTGGGCTTCGTGGTGTCGTTCTACTGCTTCCTGCGCTGGCAGGCGGCGAGCCAGGACTGACCGAAGCGACGGTCGCCGGTCTAAGCGAGGGAGATTGGAAACCTGTGAGGGGCGAGGTCTTGGGCCTTGTGAGCTGCAAGAAAAGGACCCACTACCACCGAGGCACAGAGATCACAGAGAGGCTTAGGAAGCCAGATACTTCCCAGGGCGCGTTGATCACGCAGGACCTGATTCAAGACATCGGACCTTACCAGGTCGGAAGAAAACGAGGATGCAGTCTCGGCTCTGGTCAAGGAGCTCGGAGAAGCTGTGTACGTTTGGGCAGCGTTCCAAGTAGACTTGCCCGTTCGATCACTCTGAGGTTTCTCTGTGAGCTCTGCGACTCCGTGGTTCTCCGATTCCCGGCAATCGCGTTTTTGCGTGTGCTACGTACTGAGCCACCGGGATCGGGCTAGTTCCCCACGGAAACGAAGAGGATCGAAGCTGCAGACGTACGGAGGTGAGCATGCGCAGGATCTGGTTCTCGCTCGTCGTCGTGTTGGCATGGATCGGGGCAGCTCTGGCGCAGGATGCTCAGGAAGCACGGCTGCTCCGCTTTGCCGACATCTGCCGCGACAAGATCGCTTTCGTCTACGCGGGCGACATCTGGATCGTGGACGCGAAAGGCGGTCTCGCCACCCGTTTGACCTCGCACGAAGGGATGGAGCTCTTCCCCAAATTCTCCCCCGACGGCAAGTGGATCGCCTTCTCCGGTGAATACGGCGGCAACCGGCAGGTCTTCATCATCAGTGTGGACGGCAAAGAACTGCGGCAGTTGACGTACTACAACGACGTGGGCGAACTGCCCCCGCGCGGAGGCTTCGACTACCAGGTGCTCGACTGGACTCCCGATGGCAAGCGGGTGCTGTTCCGCGCCAACCGCCTGCCCTGGGGCGTGCGGATGGGCCGCTACTACACTGTGCCCATCGACGGCGGGCTGGAGGAGCCGCTGCCCATCCCGGAGGGCGGCACCGGCATGCTCTCGCCCGACGGCACCAAGATGGTGTACACTCCCATCGCCCGCGAATTTCGCACGTGGAAACGCTACCGCGGCGGCCGGGCCCAGGACGTTTGGATCTACGATCTGGTGAACAACACGGCGGAGCAGATCACCACCTACCCCGGCACCGACAATCTGCCCGTCTGGGTCGGAAACACGATCTACTTCACATCCGACCGCGAGCATACGCTGAACCTGTACGCCTACGATCTCGAAACCAAGCAGATCCGCAAGGTGACGCACCACACGGACTACGACGTCCTCTGGCCGAGCGCCGGGCCGGAGCAGATCGTGTACGAGTGCGGCGGTTACATCTACCGGTTTGACCCGAAGATGGAACAGAGCGTCCGCGTGCCGATCCGAATCGTGGGCGATTTCCCGTACACCCGGCCCTATTTCAAGAACGTGCAGGATTTCATCGAGAGCTTCTCCATCTCGCCCACCGGGAAGCGGGCCCTCTTCTGCGCACGAGGCGACGTGTTCACCGTACCCGCCAAGCACGGCGAAATCCGCAACATTACCCAGTCGCAGGGCGTGCGTGAACTGTACCCCACGTGGAGCCCTGACGGCAAATGGATCGCCTACCTGAGCGACCGAAGTGGGGAGTACGAGATCTACATCCAGAAACAGGACGGCTCCGGCGAGGAAAAGCGCCTCACCACCGACGGCGACGTGTGGCGCTTTGCGCCGGTGTGGTCGCCGGACAGCAAGAAGCTCGCTTTCGCCGACAAGAAGCACCGTCTGCGCATTCTCGACGTGGCGACGGGCAAGATCACCGATGTGGATCGCGGGCGCTACCGGGACATCACCTACTACACCTGGTCGCCTGACAGCAAGTGGCTGGCGTACGTGAAGTCGGCGGCGAATCGGATGAGGGTGATCTGGCTGTACTCCCTGGATCGGGGGCGCACGTACCGCCTGACCGACACGACCCGCAGCAACTACAGCCCGGTGTTCGATCCGGAAGGCAAGTATCTCTACTTCCTCTCGGATCGCGATTTCAACCTGACCTTCAGCTCCTGGGAGTTCAACTACGTGTACACCAAGCCGACGCGGGTGTACGTGGGCGCGCTTTCTCGAGACGTCGAGCTCCCGTTTCTGCCGAAAAGCGACGAAGAGGAGCCGATTGACGAGAAGAAGCAGAAAGACGAAGCTCAACAAGGAAAGAAAAGCGAGAAGGAAGCGGGGCCACCAACCGTCCGAATCGACGCGGAGGGATTTGAAGACCGCGTGGTGGCCATCCCCGGGCCCTCCGGTCGGTACTCCGGGCTGAAAGCCGCGAAAGGGATGGTCTACTACATCTTCCGCAGCGAGAAGGGAACGGTGCTCAAACGCTACAACCTGAAAGACGAAAAGGAAGAAACCATCCTGCAGGGCATCAGCGGCTACGATCTGTCGCGCGACGGGAAGAAGATTCTGT
>CAYXFI010000072.1:6238-13163 GCA_964464205.1 uncultured Cytophagia bacterium | reverse complement strand
AAAGCTCGCTCTCGATGAGGCCCTCGGGCAGAGCAGCACAGTTTGTCTTGATGAACGGCTTGTTCCGCCGCGGGCTGTTGTAGTGGATGGCCCGGGCGACCAGCTCCTTCCCCGTACCGCTCTCGCCCGTGATGAGCACCGTGGCCCGGCTATTCGCCACGAGCTGAATCCGCTCAAAGATCTCCTGCATCGCCGCGCTCTTGCCGACCAGCGACTCGAAGCTGTAGGCTTTCTTGAGCTCCTGCCGCAGCCTCCGATTCTCGCGGATCAGCTCGTAGTACTCGAAGTATCGGTCGAGCGTGTGTTCGAGGTGGTCCACATTGAGGGGTTTCTGCAAGTAGTCGTAGGCACCGCCCTGGATCGCCTTCACCGCGTTCGGGATGCTCGGGTAAGCCGTGATGATGATGACCCCGAGGTCCTTGTCCATCTCTTTGGCCTTGGCCAGGACCTCCAAGCCGCTCACGTCGGGTAGTCGGACGTCGCACAGAACCAGGTCGTAGAAGTTCTTCTCGAGCAGTTTCAGGCCTTCTGCGCCGATCGAGGCGCGATCCACGTCGTAGCCGCGCAGCTTCAGAACCTCAGCGATCAGCTCCTGCTCGCCCGCATCGTCCTCGATCAACAGTACCTTCCGCCGCATTGCCACCAACACCTCCGCATGTTGTTCCGCTCCGGTCCGGACAGCGGCCACTACACGGCCTGAAACGAGATCGTCACCTGAGTGCCGCCTGTCGGCACAGAACTCACTTCGATGCTACCCCCCATGGAACGGATGAGCTTTCGCGCCACTGCGAGACCGAGTCCGGTCCCGTCCGGCTTCGATGAGAAGAAGGGGTAGAACAGTTTGCCTCGCATCTCATCCGGGATTCCCCCGCCGTTGTCAACCACAGATACATGCGCCACCTCATCCCCCCGCTCAATCCGCACGCTCACCTCGCCGCCGTCAGCAAGAGCCTGAACGGCGTTGGAGCAAAGGATCAAGACCACTTCCTGCCACCAGTGGGGATCCAGAAGCACGTACACCGGTTCTTCTGGGAATCGATATTCGAACCGCACCCCGGCATCGTGGGCCCCGAATTTGACCTCGGCGAACGAGAATATCTCCCGAGTCGCTTCCACCAGATCCACGGGCCGGGGATGACTCTGCACCTGCTGGACGTACAGATGAAGCTGGGTCACCATCCGGTCCAGCCTGGCCACGGCGTCGATGATCTTGCGCACCCACTTAGTACGGCGATCCTCGGGATCAAACTCTCGTTGCAGGAGCGTGGCGAAGCCGCTGATCGTGCCGAGGGGGTTCCGCAGTTCGTGGGCAACGTGGGATGCGACTTCTTCGAGCACCTCCCCCGCTCCCGAAGCGGCGTCAGTGCCAAGGAGGATTAGATGCCCGATCCTCTCTCCCTCTGCATCGGTGATGTCACGCACTTCAAGGCGCCCGTTGAAGCGCTCCTTCAGTCGGTCTAGCGGGGGAAAGGGCTCCTCCGCATCCCCTTCCCTTTCCGCCAGCTCCCGGCGGAAGCTCTCCGTGGCGAGGACGACCGTCCCCCGGCGATCCACGACCGCCAGGGGGGCACCCAGCGTCTCCACCGCGCGCAGAAGCAGTTCGTCCCGTGCTTCGGTCGCAACGTGCGAGCGTCGGCTCATCTCGTCGGCGTCATCATCTGACTGTGGCCCTTCGATCCATTCACTCTTCAGCCTCGGCAGAGCCAAGCCAGCCGCACGCGATTCTCGGCTTTCGGGGTTGGCGGGCTCCTCTCCCGCGACAGCCCGTGCTCGGAACCAATCGGCTCTGGCGACGGAGGGCAACCGTCAGCCGAAACCTCGGGCCCAACGCCACTTCCTACACCGGTCACCAGGGCCGCCATCCCGCAAAAGGGCACTCTGGTCTGCCGTCACCAGCCCAGCGAGGCCGAACGCGCGGCCCGCTTGGAGCTCTGAGGAAACTCGCGGGACAACCGGGGCGACCCGTCGCGTATGCGACAGTACGGCAATGAAGCCCCGCCCCACGCCCTCCCCCAAAGCGTCAAACCAGTCCACCGTGCCGGCCGAAGTACTCGTGCGACGAAAGCTTCGTCACCGCGCAAGCTGCTGGCTTCGCTGCACAGGCACCACCAACGTATTACAACTGGTGTGCCACGCTCCCCGGGGTTCCGGGGTAGGAAAGATTTTCCCACAAGGTCAAAAGCTTCAAAAACTTGGATCTGGCGCCCCAGTCGGCGTACCTCCCACCACCGGCTACTGGTGGCCGGATTTCACCCAGCCCGGTGACCGGAATCCGGGCCGCCTTCTACGGGACCGGGGGATTTCAACCCGTGCGTGGAGGCTTCCCTCAGGCTACCGGCCGACCCTCAGGGGCGAAGGGAAAGAATCTGCCACTTTCGACCGGTCAAACGCCGACCGCGGGGGGACGGTCCCGCACGTCCGTGGCACTCCCCCCATTTCCCCCGACTGCAGGGTGCAAACAACACCACTATCGACACTCCCAACACGGCACAGCAGTTCTCGTCCGGGAACTCACCTCAGGCAGACCCGAGGCCTTTCGCGCTCGCGAGCCCCCACCGTCTGGGGCTACTCGGTCGAGAAGTAGCATCACGGTGCGAGCTGAACTCTGGACGGGCCGTACGCCGCGAACGAGTCCTTGTTATCCAACCAGAATTTCTCGATATTTCGTGCCGCTCGGAGAAGAGCTATTTGTTACCGTTGTTGAAATTCCGGTGACCCGATGAAAACCGACCGCTTTCCCAGAATCCCGCTCGGCCTCATCCTGGGCCTGCTGATTCCCCTCCTCGCCTACACGGCTTTCCAGTACGCCCAAAGCAACAAGAGCGAAGCCCTCCTCCGTTCGATCTACGAGAGAGAGCTCGAGAGTCTCCTCTTCTCCGTCAATCAGCACTGCTGGGACGTGTACAATTCCTGGGTCACCGAGCTACACTCGATCGTCTCCGCCTGGCAGGGAAATGAACGGGGAGCATCTCTCCGGAGACTTCTGAAGACCTACATGGAGGGCAAACGGGCGCTGGAGGGCGTGCTGGTCGCCCGTACCGACGGCCGGGTGTTGACGTACGCGTTTCGATCACCCTCTCGGCGCCGCCACCTCGTTGGGGGATTCCGCTCCATCGTAGAGCAGCACCAGCGTGACTTCGAGCGCGCGTTCCGCCAGGCAGAGAAGGGATACATCCGACCAGTGGTGCTCGGCTCGCAACCGAAGACGGACGGGGAAAGCTGGGTCGTATTCCCCATCCGGCTCGATTCCGGCCGTCTGGAGCTGGCGGGGTTGCTGATCGATGAGTGGCACTTCGTGAACGAGGTGGCCGCGCGCAAGCTGAATGCCATCAACAACGGGCAGTTCCTCTTCTCCGTCTTGAACGAGCGCAGCGGGCGCATCGTGTATGAGACCGAGGAAATCGAAGACACCCAATTCGAACGCACCGAGAAGCTGTGGATCCTCCCAGACCTGCAGATCCGAGTGCGACTGCGGGGCACCACGCTGGACCAGATCGCGCGCGGCCGGACGCGCCGCAACCTGCTCTACTTGGGAATCGTCAACCTCGTGATCATCCTGGCAACCGTCTTCCTGCTCCGAAACGTGGGCCATGAAATGCGGCTCGCCAGGATGAAAACCGACTTCGTCGCCAATGTTTCGCACGAATTGCGTACCCCTCTTTCGCTGATCCGGATGTACGCCGAGATGCTCGAAATGGGCCGCGTCCCCGATGAGGGAAAGAAGAAGCACTACTACCGCACCATCATGAACGAAGCGGCGCGACTGACGCAGCTGATCAACAACATACTGGACTTCGCCCGGCTCGAGGCCAAACGCAAACAATACAGCTTCCAGCCCATCTCGCTGAACGAAATCGTGGACGAGACGCTCCAGATGTTCCGCTATCCTTTGAAACAGCGCGGCTTCGAGCTGTCGGTGGAATTGGACGACGAGTTGCCGCTCATTCAGGGGGACCGACAGGCCGTCACTCAGGCGCTGGTCAATCTGATGGACAACGCGATCAAATTCAGCCGGGAACGCAGGAGTATTCGGATCGAGACGGGCAGAGAAGACGGAGGGGTGTTTCTGGCCATCACCGACCAGGGGGTGGGCATCCCCGAGTCGCAGCAGAGGAAAATCTTCGAGAAGTTCTACCGCATCGGCTCTACCCTTGTCCACGAGACCAAGGGCAGCGGACTGGGCCTCGCCATCGTGAAGCACATCATGGACGATCACGGCGGTGAGGTGCGCGTACGCAGCAAACCGGGAGAAGGGAGCACATTCACGCTGGTCTTTCCGATAGCGACGGAGGATTTGACAAATGGCCCGGATTCTCGTCGTTGAAGATGAACCGGAAATGGCCTCGGGGCTCAAGGACAACTTCGAATTCGATGGCCACGAGGTACACATCGCCGAAGATGGTGAGCGGGCCATCACGATGGCCCTCACGCTGAGGCCGGATCTGATCATACTGGACATCATGCTTCCCAAGAAGTCAGGTTTCGATGTGTGCCGCGAGCTGAGGCAGAACGGTTTTCAGGCTCCGATCATCATGCTCACCGCCCGCGGGCAGGAGATCGACAAGGTGCTAGGCCTGGAGCTCGGCGCGGACGACTACATCACCAAGCCCTTCAGCGTGCGCGAGTTGCTGGCCCGGGTCCACGCCGCCCTTCGGCGGGCATCTACTACCCTTCCCCCAGCGAGCGGCCGACGCCAGATCGGCCGTCTCACAGTCGACTTCCAGAAATTCGTGGCGTTTGACGAACAGGGCCGCGAGGTCCACATGTCCGTGCGCGAACTCGAGCTGCTTCGCTACCTTGTGGAAAACGCCGGGAGATCCATTTCGCGAGAGGAGCTTCTCAACGAAGTCTGGGGGTACGAGCACTATCCGGTGTCTCGCACGGTGGACAATTTCATCATGCGACTGCGCCGCCGCATCGAGGAAGATCCTTCGAGGCCGCGGCACATCCTGACGGTGCACGGGGTCGGCTACCGGTTCGTGCCCTGACGGAGAGGAGAGCGGACTATCCTACGGAATCGGGGCCGATCCCCACGCGTGAGGCGCCGCCCGCCGGCGCAAGACATCCTCCTCTTCCTTGAGTCCCGCCATCCGGGGACCGCGAAATCCCCCGTGACAATCCGTGACAAACCCTCACAGGACGGTGATCCGGATTACACTGGGAGTGCTACATTTGAGGAAGGCCTTGGGGTGCGGAAGCCACACTCCGGGAGCGCGCTAGCGGGGAACCGTCTCGGTGGGTTTTCCAAACGGCGGTACTTGCACTTTGCGGGTCAGTGGCGACGGACTGGAGTTCGGTATCCGGAGGAAAACGACGATGAAGAAGCGGTTCGTGGGCATGCTGATGAAGGCGTTGCTGTCGTTCGCGGTTGTTGCCGCGGCACAGGCCAGGAGTGAATCCACGGTCATCCCTCTGACACTCGACAAGGCCGTCGAAATCGGCATGGCCAAGAGCTACCGCATCAAACAGCTCGAGCTCGATGTGCGCCGTCGCAGGGCCTGGCTGCGCGCGGAGAGAGCGGGCCTCAAGTCGAAAGTCTACATGACCTTGCAGGCGCCCAATTTCAACGCGGTTGGCGAATACAAGTGGAATTCCCTGCTGCAAAAGGACGAGCTCGTCCGCCAGAACAACCAGACCTGGGAGATGCAACTGTCGGTGAGGCAGCCGGTGATCCTCTTCGGGTATCCCACCGATGGCTACCTCTCCTTGAACTACCGAATCTACAAGTACCTGCAGCGCGACGGATACCGAGACATCAGCTACTACAATCGCTACTTCCTCAAGTACGAGCAGCCTTTCTTCCGGCCGAATCGCCTCAAGAACGCCATCGAGCGGGCCGAGCTGGATCTTGAGGAACGAGAGCTGGAATACATTCGCGACCGCGTGGGGCTGCTGAAGGATCTGGCCGACTCGTACTATCAGCTCTTCGAACGCGCCTACAAGGTGGAAGTGTACCGACGCTACCTGAGCACGCTGGAAATGATCCGCGTCCTCGTTCAGAACATGGACGACAGCCTCAAGGACCGGGAAATCGAACGGATGCAAATCGACGTGGAGCTAGCCAACGCCCGAGAGCGGATGTTGCAAGAACAAAGTCAGCTTCGTCTCGGAATCGCCGAACTGAAACGGTACCTGCGGATCGACGAGCAGGATTCGGTGTACATCCCACCGATCGTGGAAATCACCCCGGTTGAGGTGACGCTGGAAGACGCGGTCCAGAAAGGGTACACGCTGAATCCCAGGTTGCGGATTCTCCGCCTCCGTCACCGCCAGCGCGAGATCGCCCTGGAAAACACCAAGTCCTGGAACTCGTTTCACGTGAACCTGGAGGTAACATACGGACTGGAGAAAGAGAACGACACTTACCACCATCTGTTCAACGAGCTGGATAACAGCTACTCCGTGAGCGTCAACGCCTACATCCCCATTTGGGATTGGGGGCAGCGTGACGCGCAAATCGAAGCTCGCACGCTGGCAATCGAACAAATCGAACTCTCGATGGAAGAACTGAAGCACGCCATTCGCACCAATATCGCCAATGCGGTCGCGAATCTGAAAGAGTATCAGCAGCGCACGCAGAGCATGCTCGAACATCTGAAAACAGCGCGCCAGATGCGAGCCCTCAGCGTCGAGCAGTACCGTCAGGGCAGGATCTCGCTCCAGGATCTGCTGCAAAACACCAATCGCGAACTTGAAACCGAGCTCAACTACCTCGAGGCGTACCTGGGCTACCGAAAGGCCCTGATCGACCTGACCACGCAGACCTACTTCGACTACGAGAAGGGGAAAAGCCTATCGGAGCTCTTCCTCGATTAGAGCTGAAGGAATCGGGGCACGGTGAGTTTCTCAGAAGCCGAGAAGCCCCTGCGACCGCGCGTTGCCGGCGTTGGGGACCTGTAGTCTCGAGAATTCAACGCTCCGTGCC
>CAYXFI010000072.1:0-6138 GCA_964464205.1 uncultured Cytophagia bacterium | reverse complement strand
CGCAAGGGCTGGGTCCCGAGCTTCCGCACGTGAGGGAGGGCGCGGGCCATCCCCTTCTCGCGGGAAGTCAGGCTCGGTCCGGTAGTCAGGGACAAGTCTCGACGTCTATCTCCCAGACCGCCGGAGGGAGCATTGGCATGATCGGCGCGGCGGGATGCCCTGTTCGTCCTCGGCCTTCACGACGAGCCGATGACCGACAGACGGTTCCGGCCGGCAGGCTTCGTGGCGCTCGACACCTAGCATCGGAGGCGCGATGAATTGCCGAACGGCAGGGCTATCGCTGGTCCTCCTCGTTGCGTGGAGTACGGTGCCAGCGATGGACCTGCACAAAGAGATCGACCTCGAAGGAGATTGGAAAATCGAGATCGGGGACGATTTTCGCTTCAAAGATCCGGACTTCGACGATTCCTCCTGGGAAACCATCGACGTGCCGGACGAATGGGAGGACGAGGGCTTTCCCGGCTATGACGGCTACGCCTGGTACCGGAGCCACGTCCGCATCCCGGCCAAACTGGCTGGCCGGGAGCTTTACCTCCGCCTGGGACGCATCGACGATGTAGACGAGACCTACTTCAACGGCATACTGATCGGGAAAAAGGGGTCATTCCCGCCGAATTTCGAAACCGCCTGGGACGAAAAACGCATCTACCGAATCCCCCGTGAGGTCATCCGGTTCGATCAGGACAACGTGATTGCCGTCCGCGTGTACGACGCGGGCGGAAAGGGGGGAATTGTGGACGACCCCGTGGGGATTTACTCCCGCGTAGACGTGCTCAAACTAGCTCTGGATCTTTCCGGCCCCTGGAAGTTCCGTCCTGGCGACGACGAGCGTTGGGCCCAACCCGACTACGACGACTCCCGCTGGGTCACGGTGAAGGTTCCTTGCTACTGGGAGAAACAGGGTTTCCCCGAACACGACGGCGTCGCCTGGTACCGTCGCAGGGTCTTCATTCCTGCCGACCTGGCCCGCTCCAAGTTGATTTTGTTGCTCGGCTACATCAACGACATCGATCAGACCTATTTCAATGGCCAGATGATCGGCCACACGGGCCGGTTCCCCACCCGGGAAAAGCCGCCCAGGTACAAGGGCATGAAACACCGCGAACGAGCGTACTTCATCCCCCCTTTTCTCATCCGGCCCGGAGGGGAAAACGTGATCGCAGTGCGGGTGCTGGACGTCGGCAAGTACGGGGGCATCTACCGCGGGTACGTTGGCATCGCGACGCGCAAAGAGTACCTCCTCTACTCCAAACGGAAGAAACACGACTGACGGCAGGCAGCGGACGGCGGGTACAACGGTCGGGGAGGAGCGCCCCCCTGCGGCCCACGAACTACCGGCCATACCCCGAGGTTAGGTCGGGACTGGAGGCCTGCTGGCTCTCCGCTCACAAACCCCGGCTCCGACCCACAAGCTGTGCACTTCCGTCCCCAACCCTTCACACCGACCAAGGATTCGCGTCAGACACCACGGGCCTATCACCCATATCCTGCCTCGACGGCTAGCGGACGCGGACCAGTTTGTCACTCCTGGCCAAGTCCTCGCTCGTGACCCGGTTCAACTCCTCTTGCGGAAGAATCGGAAATCCGGCTTCCAAATAGGCGCGCGCGATCAGCTTGCTGCACCAGACTCTTCCTTCTTCCTGGACCCAGAGCGCACGCTTGAGCCCCAGCATCCTACCGGGCACATTCGTCAACAGGCCCGCCAAGTCCAGCTTCTTGCCCTTCCACTCGAGTGCGCGCGCCACAATCGCCCGCCGGTGCTCCTCGCTCAAGCCCGGCATGCGGTAGATTGCGTACCGGTCGCGACGGTAAATCCGGCGCGGCACCCCGCTCACGACCACGCCATGCTTGGATGTGGTGTGCAGGATTCTGCCCTGGCCGATGTACAGCATACTGTGCACGAATCGGGCTCCCAGCAGCAACCGGTAGGCCAACGCGGCTGGCGCTAAGCGCCGTGTGCGTGGACAAGCCAGGATGATGTCCCCGGGCTGCAAACGGGCGACCACGGCCCGCCGTTGCAGCTCACCGGAGACCCGGAGAAAAAGTTCGACCAGCCGGTCCCAGAGGCTCCGGAGATTCGCCCCTAATCTACGGCGAAGGCGCTTCCAGCGTTTCTTCCAGCCTTTCTGGCGTATCCAACGCATCCTCAGCCAGACTCTTACTCTTGCGCTTGCCTTCGCATCATCTGACGATCACGATCCTCGTGGACCCTTCCCAGAAGGGCCCTGCGCGCAGGTGCAAAAAGTAGATGCCACTCGGGAGCGGGAGCCCGTCCCGGTTTCTGAGGTCCCAGCGCAGCAGATACCGTCCTGGCTCGCGCACTTCGTCCAGGATCTTGGCGACAAGACGCCCTCTCGCATCCCACACCCGCGCCGTCACCCACGAGCGATCAAGCAGATCGTAGGGTAATCGAACCTCGAAAGCGCAGGGATTGGGATACGCCGGGCCCAATTGGTAGGAATGGGGAACGCCACGCCGGCCTCCGGCGATTGGCTTGAAAATCACCACGTACATGGACGGAGTGGGCACCCCCTCAGCCATCGGATGTCCGAGGACGAGCGTATCCCCCGGCGTCACGATTTTGCGAAGGACCACGAAGAAGTCCATGGAAGAGTCGGTCGTGTACTGCCGCAGTGGCGTGAGCTGCCAGTTGCCGTTCCACAGCCACATCGGCACGCGGTGAATGGTGCGGCGGTCCCACAGCATGTACACGACCATGGGCGTGTCCACCCACACATGGCACATCCATCGGTCCCGATCCTCAGCCGCGACCAGGGTTTCGAGCTTCATGTCGTTGTAGGTTCGGAGAAGTAGACCCCCGGCGAGGGGCTCCTGGAAACCCACAAACACGTAGTCCCTGTCCAGGTAGTAGACTGTGCCCTCGCCGTAGTCACCCGTGAGCGAAAAATCTTTGCCCTCCGGGAGGGGAGGTTCCATTCGCCAGTGGACGGGCGCTTTCTGCCCTTGCGCCTGGGAGAGTCCCAGCGACGGCACCAGTAGTACCAGCGCCAGAGACCTACTCACTCGCATCCCCAACTCCCAACCTCCGGCGTCACCGCAGCTCCGAACACGCCCCGAACCTGAGCGCAGCCAAGCCCATTCCATCTTTCCAGACCGGACCGCATCCGAGCGACGGAACTGCACGCCGGCGGCTTCCGGCCCGGCCGTACCCAATCGGTCGACCATCCAATCGTCTTGCGAGGGGATTTCCGCGCCGCTCTTCCTCCTCAGAGGCAAACCCACTCTGTCACAGGACGACTTCTCCGCATCTGCCAGCTAATCTGTTACCGTGAGCGCGGTCGCGCTGTTCCCGTCCGACCCATGGTCCCAGCTCGAGCCGACGACGAACCTCAACTCGATGTACGCCCAGCAGCTGACAGCGGCGACAGTCAGCGTCAGTGGGCGCCCCAATTGATCCGCAAGGGAAGGTACATCAGCCCCGGAAGGGACAAAAATGCGCGGCGGCCGCAAGATTGCGGCCGCCTTTTCGAGGCACGTGAGGGGAGGGAGGAGTGCTTGTGGCGAAGGAGATGTCCGGTACTCAAACGCTCGTCACAGCTTCGTCGGCGACAGTCCTTTCCTGGCCGACCCCGCCGACCTCCACGACTCTCGGGGCATGTTCCTCCAGTTGGAACTGCGACAACAGTGAGTCCAATCGTACGGCGATCCTGCTGAGATTCTCAGATTCGAGGGCGATTTCGTGGGTTCCATTGGCCGTGTCCACGGCGGCGCTCCGGATGGATTCCATGTTCCGGCTCACCTGCTCCACCGCTGAGGACTGCTGCTGCGAACTCGCGGCCACGTGAGACAGCATTTCTTGGACCGTTTCGGCATTCTTCACGATCTCTTGCATGGCTTTCTGCATCACCCCGGCGGCTTCGGTCACCCGGCTGGCCACTTTCCGGGCGGCCTCCACGGACTGATCCGTCTCAGCGGTCCGTTGCTGGATGGCCTTGATGACCTGGCCAATTTCCCTCGTAGCCGAGGTCGTGCGCTCGGCCAATTTCCCCACTTCTTCCGCCACCACGGCGAATCCCCGACCGTGTTCGCCCGCGCGGGCCGCCTCGATGGCTGCATTGAGGGCGAGCAGATTGGTCTGGTCGGCGATTTCCTCGATCACGCTGGCGATCTCGCCGATGGTGGCCACCTGCGACACGAGGTTGGAGATCGTGGTGGTGACGACCTCCTGGGAGCTCACGATTTCTTCCAATCCCCGGTAGATATCCTCAACGTACTGGTACCCTTTCTGAGCGATTTCCTTCGCGTTCTGAGACTGTCCGGCCACGGTCTGGATGAACTCGGAGGTTTCTCGAATTGTGCCAGCTATTTCGGCCACACTGCCCACCACGTCGGTGATCTGCGCGGTCTGCTCGGAAGCGGAGGCGGCCATGTTCTCCGTGGAATTCTTGATCCGATCGGCCGCGCGCACCAGGCTCTCGGACACACTGCGAATCTCGCCCAGGATATCTCGTAGGGTCGTGGCCATCAGTTGGATCTTCTCGGCGAGCTGTCCGAGTTCGCCTTTCGTGTCAAGGTCTACACGTACCGTCAGGTCCCCATCCGTCACCTGTTCTACCAGCATCAGCAGGTCGTGAACCTCTTTCTGCAAGCGCTGATTGTGCGACTCTACGCTCCGTCGTGCCCGCTCCGCCTCCTCGCGCAGCTTCTCAGCTTCGCGGCGCTGCGCCTCGAGCTCGGTGATCGCCCGGTCCACATCGGCCGCCATCTTGCGAAATGCTTCCGCCAAACGCCCGATTTCATCCCCTTGATCGATGTCGATCTCCACACTGCGATCGCCCGAGGAGATGCGCTTGGCGGCTTCTTCGAGCTTGCGGAGCGGCCGGACGATGTGCCACGAGAGCAACGTCACGCCGAGATAGCCGAGCACGCTGAACAGCAGAGTGACGACGAGGCCCGTCTTCAGCGCACTCGCCCGTACCTCCGCCAGTGACCTCAACGACACCGCAAGCACTGCAGCGCCCACAGTCCGCTCCACGCCGCGGATGTGCGAGCGGATCGGTGCTATGGCCTCCCGGACGTATTCCCCGGACAGGGCCTTGCTCTGGCGGATCAAGCAGTGGTCCGGAACCGGCCAGACCCGGGATGCCGGGGTGCCCAACACGACGATCTCCGCCCCGGTGGAGTCGGCGTACGCCGCGTACACAACGTCATCGTGGAGGAAGGAGCGGAGGGAGCGACTGAGCTCCTGGCGATCGCCGAGCAACACGCCGAGCTGTCCTTGAAGCGCAAGGCTGGTGGTGAGCGACTCCACCCGGCGATCGATCATCTGGAGGGTGCGCTTCTCCTCCTGCTTGGCGAAGTACAGACTCACGCCGATCCCCATCAGAATAACGCCTACCTCGACGAGGACGAGAAGTTTACCGCGCAGACTCAGTGAGAACTTCGACGGGTTCATCGGTAGACTCCGTTGAACTCCATCCTCTCCGACCTACTCGCTCGCGGCCGTGCTGACTTGAGCGTATTTCTCGGGCACGCCCAGACCCAGAGCCTGAAGGGTTCGCAGATTGTAGTAAGGACGCACTTTCCCTCGTTCGCCTCCCACCCAGAGCGTGGCTCCCTTGGACACCCAGTCGCGAGTGGGGGCACAAATGCCCACTCCATCCTCAATCGTCTTCCGTACCAGGTAGTCCCGGGCGAGGTCCGTCGCAACCACGGGGTCATCGGGTGGAATCCAGAGGAAATCGATTTTGTAGTAGTCGACCAGCTCCCTGTAAGCCCGCGCTATTTCGTGTAGACCGCTCACACGCGAAATCACCGACCGCACACCCACTGCCACGGATGCCTGCGCGAGTTTCTGCTTGAACTGGGGGTTCGGCTCGTTGCTCAGTAGCACCCCGATGGTCTTCACGTCCGGATCGAATGACTTCAGGACGAAGAATTGCTGGAGGATGGTCGGGGTCTGACCCATCGAGCTGCCCACGTGGAACAGCAGCGCAAGCAGCAATACAGAGCAAACAGGAATCCGCTTCGCCATCCGACGCCTCCCGTGCTAAAGGCTCAATTCGGGTGAAGTCGTGCCGCACACGTATCCCCCGCAGCCATCCCCTTCCACAAAGCCGCCTTCCGCTGCACTCACTTGATCGGCCGCCCCACCTCAAACTTGAGCCGCTTTGAAGC
>CAYXFI010000071.1:11229-13259 GCA_964464205.1 uncultured Cytophagia bacterium | reverse complement strand
CCAGCATTTCTCGCGCCAGCGCCCACGTCACTTCCATTACGTCGGCGGGACCTTGTCCCCGTAGCGCTTCGATGCTCTCCTGCACCTCAACCCAATTGCCGACCGCCCGGCCGAGCGGTTGGCTCATGTCGGTGAGCACCGCGCGCACCTTGAGACCGAGGGCCTCGCCGACCCTGACCAGACTGCGAGCCAGTTCCTGGGCCTCCCCGCGGGTCTTGAAGAATGCCCCGCTTCCCACTTTCACGTCAAGCACTAGGAACTCGATTCCTTCCGCGATCTTTTTGCTCAGAATGCTGGCGGTGACGAGCGGGACGGAAGCGACCGTGGCCGTGGCGTCGCGCAGGGCGTAGATCTTGCGGTCCGCCGGGGCCAAGTCTTCGGTCTGCCCGGTGATGGCCACCCCGATCCGCCGAACCTGGTCGACGAATTCGCGCAGGATGAGATCGGTGCGGTAACCGGGGATCGCCTGGAGCTTGTCCAGGGTCCCGCCGCTGTGCTCCAGCGAACGACCGGACATCATCGGGACAGCGGCGCCGCAGGCCGCTACTAGTGGCGCCAGAATCAGACTGATCTTGTCGCCCACACCCCCAGTGCTGTGCTTGTCCACGCAGGGTCGGCCGAGGTTCTCGAACCTTGCTCGTTGACCGGAAGCCAGCATGGCCTCCGTCAGGTCCTGCGTCTCCCGTTGCGTCATGCCCTTCAGGTAGACGGCCATCAACCAGGCTGCCATCTGGTAGTCGGGGACCTCCCCCCGAACGTAGGATTGCACGAGATAGTCGATTTCGCCCTTCGTCAGCTCCAGGCCGTCGCGTTTCTTGATCAGAATGTCGCGCGCGTTCAATCTCACTCCGTCACTTGGTTTCTCGGCAGCGGAAACATGGTCCGGACGCAATCCTAAAACGCCGGAGTCGTCACGATTGCCACTCCCGAACTCGTGCCGATTCGGGTGGCCCCCGCCTTGAGCATCTCCAGAGCGGTGGCGGCGTCGCGGATGCCGCCCGCCGCCTTCACGCCCATTTGCGGCCCCACGGTCTCCCGCATCAGCCGCACGTCCTCGACCGTGGCGCCCCCTTTGCTGAAACCGGTGGACGTCTTGACGTAGTCGGCGCCTGCTTCCTGTGCGATCTTGCAAGCCCGGACCTTTTCCTCCTGCTCCAGAAGGCACGCTTCGATGATCACTTTGAGCACAGCTTTGCCGCCGAGAGTCTGCACGACCCGGCGGATTTCCGTCCGCACTTCCTGCAGGTGTCCCGCTTTCAATAGGCCAACATTTAGCACCATGTCGATTTCCCTGGCGCCATCTCGAAGGGCCGTCTTGGCCTCGAACACCTTCTGGTCCGAGCTCGTAGCCCCCAACGGGAAGCCCAATACAGTACCGACACGTACCCGAGACCCATCCAAGAGCTCCCGGCACAGCGGCACGTAGCACGGATTTACGCAGACGCTCGCGAAGCCGTACTGCAAGGCCTCTCTGCACAATCGTTCGATCTGATCGGGGGTGGCTTCGGGGCGCAAGTTGGTGTGGTCGATGTACGGGGCGAGACCGGAAGGGTTTCGAATCTGGCGCAAGTCAATCACCGTCACGGTTTCGACTCCGCGCTGGTTCCACTCCGACTCGGGACTGGGCGGGCTACAAAAGCGAGCGGAGCAGGTCCACGTGCTTCTGGGCCAGCTCCTCCGCCTCTTCGCGGGTCGGGGCTTCGGCCATCACCCGTACGATCGGCTCGGTGTTGGATGCGCGCACCTGAACCCAGGAGTTCTCCAGCAGCACCTTCACGCCGTCGGTGAGGTCCAGCTTTTCTCCGGAAAGCCTGGCCCTGTATTCTTCTACCAGGGCTTTCGGGTCGGCCTGGCCGAGTTCCACCCGCTTTTTCACCATCGTGTACTGGGGCAAGGACTGGTACCACTGCCACAGGCTCACGCCCTTCTCCACCAGGCCCTGGAGAATGAGCGCGATCCCCACCGGTGCGTCGCGACCCAGATGAGCGTCGGGCAGGATCACGCCGCCGTTTCCTTCGCCGGCGAGGGTG
>CAYXFI010000071.1:0-11219 GCA_964464205.1 uncultured Cytophagia bacterium | reverse complement strand
TTCCCGAGCCTTTTTCGCAACGTGGATTTCCCCGACCTTGGTACGCACGACCCGCGACTTCCTGCGGCGCGCAATCTCGTCAATGGCTCTCGTGGTGGAGGCGTTCACCACGACGGTCCCCGGCCGGTGAGCCAGCACCAGGTCGGCCACGAGGGCCAGCGTGTATTCCTCTCCCAATGGCACACCATCGCCGGACACCAAGGCGAGGCGATCCACGTCTGGATCGACGGCGAAGCCGAAGTCGGCGCCGCTCTTTCGCACCGCTTCGCACAGCTCGCTCAGATTCTCGGGCACCGGCTCGGGTGGTCGGGGGAATCGGCCGTCGGGTTCTTCGTTCAGGATCTCGTACTCGCAGCCGAGTCGGTCCAGGAGCCGTGGGATGATCACGCCGCCGGCTCCCCGCACGCAGTCGGCCACCACCTTGAACCGTCTCTTGCGGATCGCGCTCACGTCCACGAAGCGAAGATTCAGCACCGTGCCGATGTGTTCGCTCACGGCGCCGGTGAAGTGGTGAATGCTCCCCACCCCATCCCAGCGCGCGTAGGCGAAGCTCGCCTCTTCCATGCGGCGGACGACTTCGGTACCTTGGTCTTCGTCCAAGAAGAGGCCGTCGGGTGCCAGCAGCTTCAGAGCGTTCCACTCGATGGGATTGTGACTCGCGGTGATGACGATGCCCCCGTCGGCGTGGCGCTCGGTGGCCAGTTGCGTCGTCGGGGTGGGACAGATACCGAGATCCACCACGTCGCAGCCCACAGCCGTCAGGCCCGCAACCACCGCCGCTCGGACCATCTCGCCGGTAGTCCGGGAGTCGCGGCCCAGCACGATTCTTCTCCCCGGGCCGATCCACGTGCCGTAAGCCTGAGCCGCCCGCAGCACCACCTCTGGAGTGAGCCCGTCGCCGACCAGGCCACGGATCCCGGAAACTGAAATGAGTAGCGGCATCCGTTCTCCCTCTCCGAAAGCCCCTCACGGTGCTCCACGAAGCTGCGCCAAGATAGCAAACTAACCGGGCACAAACAATGCCAAATTGGCGCGTTGGATTCGGGATAGCCCCTTCTTTTTGGGGCGAAAGTTTGCTTCGAACGTGTAAATTTGGAAATGAAGGGACCGTCAAAGGAGCCGGACGGGTTGGCTCGGAGGTTGGCGATGATCGAAATCGACGGCGCGCAGGGCGAAGGAGGTGGGCAGATTTTGCGGTCGGCCCTCGCCCTGTCGGTTTTGACGGGTAAGCCGTTTCGCATTGTGAACATTCGGGCCAAACGCTCCAATCCGGGACTGCAGGCTCAGCACCTCAAGGCGGTCGAGGCAGCGGCGGCGATTTCGGGCGCGCGGGTAGAGGGCGCGCAGCTCCGTTCCCGCGAGCTGTACTTCCATCCCATGGGGAAGAACCCCGGGGAGTACCATTTTGACATCGGCACGGCAGGGTCCACTCTGCTGGTCATTCACACTGTGTACCTGCCGTTGGCCTCTGCGCGTGGAACGTCGATTGTTCGCGTGACGGGCGGCACGCACGTGCCTTGGAGCCCCAACTACCACTACCTGCGGTACACGTGGCTCGAGCTGATGCGCCGGATCGGGTTCCGAATGGATCTCACGATGGAGAGGGCCGGTTTTTACCCGAAGGGTGGAGGAAAGGTGGTGCTGGTGGAAGAAGGGGGAGTGGAGCTGCGTCCGTTGGATCTCCCTGAGCGGGGTCGGCTGCTCCGGATTTTCGGCACTTCGGCTGTGGCCCGGTTGCCCCTGAGTATTGCGGAGCGGCAGCGCAGTCAGGCGCTGCGACGTTTGCGCTCAGTTGGCTGCGACCGGCTCGAGATCGAGGAGACGGAGCTTCGTGCTTCTTCGCCGGGCACGGTGATCGTGGTGGCGGCGGAGTTCGAGAACACGGTGGTGGCTTACACGGCGTTGGGGGCCAAGGGGAAGCCGGCGGAGCGCGTGGCCGATGAGGCGGTGGACGGGCTGCTGGCATTTCTACGAACCGACGCCACGGTGGACGAATTCCAGGCGGACCAACTACTGTTACCCCTGGCCGTGACCGGTGAGAAGTCCTACTACCGGACTCCGAGGGTTACCAACCACCTCCTCACCAACGCACGCGTGCTCGGATTCTTCCTTCCCGTCACGGTGGAAGTGGTGGGTGAACGCGGCGAGCCCGGCGAGGTGACGGTCTGCTCGGAGGTCCGCCTGTCGGATCTCGCTTGAATCGGGGTCGTGGGTAGGCCTCCACTTGTCGCGTGCCAGGACGTGGTGGAGATCGATCGGGTTCGGTTGCCAAGTTGGTGGGAGTTCGTTACCTTGGGCGCGGCTCGGTGGTCAGAGGGAGACACAAACGTGAGGAGGGAGCCCATGAAACGCAGCAAGGGCGCCGTTTGGTTCTCGCTTTTTCTCATCGCCTGCCTGTGGGGAGCGTCGGGCCAGGCGGGCCCGAAACGGCTCACCTACGCTCAGGTCTTCGAGGGGCGTGGCCCCAGGCTGCTCGCGAAGCTGCCCCGGGTCGTGGGCTGGTTGAGCGACGCTGAGTATCTGGAAATCCGGCAGGACACTACGGACAATCGACGGAAGCTCTACGCGGTGGAGGCCGCCACTGGGTCCTCCCGAGTGTACCTGGATCCGGAGGATTTCAAAGAGATTCTGCCGGCTGGGTTCCATCTGCTCGGAGCGGTGGAACGCACTCCGGATTACCGCATCCTCATCTTTTCCCGGAAGAACGACCTCTACATGCTCGACACGCAGAGAAGGGAGTTCCGGCGTCTCACGGCGAACCCGGGTCGGGAGCGGAACCCCAGGCTGTCTCCGGACGGCAAGTGGGTGGCTTTCACGCGAGACCACAACCTGTACACGATCGACCTCAGGACCGGGCTCGAGTACCAGCTTACGGCCGACGGGAGCGAAACGATCTACAACGGATGGGCCTCATGGGTGTATTACGAGGAGATCCTTGGGCGCCCTTCGCGGTATCGGGCTTTCTGGTGGTCACCCGACAGCAAGCGTCTGGCTTTCCTGCGATTTGATGACTCCCCGGTTCCTCGCTTTCCGATCTTCCACCCGGGTGGGGTCCATGGGGAGCTGGAAATGGAACGATATCCGAAAGCCGGTGACCCCAATCCCAAGGTTCGACTGGGGATCGTCTCGGCGGACGGAGGAGAGATCGTTTGGGCGGATTTCGACGAGAACGCGGACGAATACATCGCCTGGCCCTTCTGGACGCCCGACGGCGGCACGCTCACCGTACAGTGGATGAATCGGGATCAAACAGATCTGATCATCTACAAGGTAGATCCTGAGACGGGTGCAAAGGAGGCCCTGTATCGGGAGCATCAGGACACGTGGGTGGAGTTCTTCGAGGACCTACGCTTTCTCGAACACGAGCCCGCTTTTCTCGTCCGCAGCGACGTGGACGGCTACCGGCACCTCTACCTGTACGGGATGGACGGCGAGTTACGGAAACGCCTGACGAGGGGCAAGTGGAGCGTGACGCACATTGAACTTGTGGACGAAGAGAACGGGTACGTGTACTTCACGGCCAACCGGGGAGAGTCCACGGAGAATCACCTCTTCAGGGTCAGCCTGAAAGGGGGCAGAATCGAGAAGCTCACGGCCGATCCCGGAACGCATCGCATTCGGATGTCGCCGGGCGGGTCATACTTCATCGATACGTACAGCAACATCCAGACCCCTCCCAGGATGGTCCTGTGTCGATGCAACGGCGAGCAGGAGCGGCTTCTCGGCGACTCTCGCTCGCCGGAGCTGGACAAGTACGAGCTGGGCAAAGTGGAGCTTTTCCGGATCCCGATCGAGGGGGGATATCGTTTGCCTGCGCGCTGGGTTCTGCCGCCCGATTTCGATCCCCAGGAGAAGTACCCGGTGATCATTTCAATCTACGGCGGCCCGGGCGCGGGCACCGTTCGCAACGCTTTCCCCTCCAGGTTTCGTGAGTTCTACTACGCGCAGCAAGGCGCCATCGTGATGAGCATCGACCATCGGGGATCGGGCCACTTCGGCAAGAAAGGCGTGAGCCAAATGCACCGCAACCTCGGCAAGTGGGAGATGCACGACTGGATCGAGGCGGTGAAGTGGCTCCTGAAGAAGCCTTTCGTGGACTCGACGCGCATTGGCATCATGGGAGGTAGCTACGGTGGCTACGCCACCCTGCTGGCGCTCACGGTGGGGGCGAGGTATTTCACGCACGGCGTGTCGCTGTACCCGGTCACGGACTGGCGCCTCTACGACACCGTGTACACCGAGCGGTACATGGACAAGCCGGATGAGAACCCGGAGGGGTACCGGTTCGGGTCGGTGCTCACGCACGCGGACAGTCTCCGCGGCAAGCTGCTGATCGTGCACGGCACCGCGGACGACAACGTACACATGCAGAACACGCTTCAGCTAATTGACAAGCTTCAGCTCCTGGGCAAGCCCTTCGAACTGATGCTGTACCCTGAGGAGCGGCACGGCATCGGTCGTCGCGGCCGCCACTTGCAGCGACTGGTGTACGACTTTTGGGTGCGGAACGGTTTCCTTCGCCCTTCGGAGTGATCGTCAGTCAATGACTTCTGAGCGCCTGACTTGGGCTAGCGGTGCTGAGAATGCCATGCCCCCGGGGAACTTTGCCCGCAGCATTGAGTAAATTTACTCGACTTGGGGATGTATCGGCGTCCATTGTTCTACAAGTTGCTCCAACGTCTACGGGAGCCCAGACGGTTCCTACAGGTGCTGACGGGCCCGAGGCAGACCGGAAAGACAACTCTGGCTCGCCAGGTGCTGGAGGAATTGCAGTTTCCTTCGCACTACGCTAGTGCGGACTCACCGGCACCTCGGGATACAACCTGGATCGAACAGCAGTGGGAAACTGCGCGGAGGTTGGCCCGCCGAGATACGGCACTCCTTGTGCTTGATGAAGTGCACAAGGTGAATGGTTGGTCGGAGACGGTAAAGAAGCTCTGGGATGAGGATACATGGCGCGGGCTGCCTCTCAAGGTATTGCTTCTTGGCTCTTCCCAATTGCTGGTTCAAAGGGGTTTGACGGAAAGTCTGGCGGGTCGTTTTGAGTTGGTCCGGGTTACCCATTGGTCTTTCGGCGAGATGCGCGACGCCTTTGGGTTCGATCTGGAGCAATACGTCTACTTCGGTGGGTACCCGGGCGCGGCGTCGCTAGTCGGGGATGAAGAACGTTGGGCTGCCTACATCCGTGATTCCTTGATTGAGACGACACTGTCGCGTGACATTCTGCTGTTGACGAGAGTGGACAAACCCGCCCTTCTCCGAAGGCTTTTTGAGTTGGGTTGCCACTACTCAGCGCAGGTGCTTTCATTCCAGAAAATGCTGGGACAGCTTCACGACGCCGGCAATACGACCACTTTGGCGCATTATCTGGACCTGTTGACGTGGGCCGGGCTGCTGGTGGGGCTCCAGAAGTACAGTGGCGCAATCGTTCGAAGACGAGGGTCCAGTCCGAAGCTCCTGGCGTTAAATACCGCCCTTGTGACGGCCCTGGCGGAGCGGCCTTTCGATTCCGCCCGCGGCGATCCCGACTATTGGGGCAGGCTCGTGGAAACGGCCGTGGGTGCCCACCTGGTCAACGCGTCGGCAGGGAGACGCATGGATGTGTACTACTGGCGGGAGAGGAACTCCGAAGTGGACTACGTCGTCCGTGCGGGCGATCGCCTCATCCCGATAGAGGTCAAGAGCGGCAGACGCAGGGACAGTTTGCCGGGTATCTCAGCATTCAAGCGGCGCTTCAAGGCCAGCAAGGTTCTGCTCGTAGGGGGAGATGGAATCCCCCTGTCCGAGTTCCTGTCGCACGATCCCGTCGAGTTCTTCGGGTAGGGCACAGGCGAGCGGGGAAACTGGGGGGCGACGACCCTTCCCTACCGGGCCTCGAGCTTGTAGGGTCTGCCACAGAGTAAGGCCGACGCAGGGGTTGCGTCGGCCTGGGATCTGCGCCCAACCCTTTGCGGATTGAGTGAGGCCTGAATGGCAAGCCTTCCGTGTAAGGCGTCAACCGGTCGAATGGGAAGGAATTGCGGCACAGCTGCCGTTGCCGCGTGGTTTTTCGAAATACGACTCACCCCATTGTGAGTCGAGGCTCGGCAACCCCTTCTGATTTGTACCACATTACCTCGCCTCATCGCTGCCCCAGAGCTTTCTTGACCGGCGCGGTCCCGGACGTGACTGGACGCTGGGTTTGATGCTCACCCACGCTGGCGTTCAGTCTCCTTGAAAGCTCGGAGTTCACCGAAACGTGCAGAGACGTCCAGGTGTCTCCCAACACCCGGGTGCCGAGGCGCGCCCACTTCGTCCGCGTGCAGTGGGCGCTATGCTACTCCCGCAGCGGAACGAGTTCCACCTTCTCCAGGTTCATTGCGAAGTTGTTCAACAGGTGTTTGATCCGCACGCTGAGCGTGTGGAGTCCCGCGTCGAGCTGCACGGTGCCCACGGAAAATGTGCGAGGGTAGTATCGGCTCGGCGAAGGCTGCACTACCCCTGGCAGCTCCTGGCTGTCTACCATCACGGCGAACTGCGTTCCCCTCTGTCGACCCGTGGCCGCGTAGCTGATTTTCACCTCGTACTTCCCCGGCCGGCCCACGACGAATTCCCACTCGGGGTAATCGTTCACGTTCTGCCAGTTGGTGAGCATGGTGATCTTGTAGAAGTGGTCGAGATAGGCGCGTTGCCCCATGCGGGAGCGGATCTCAGCCATGTAGACGGGAAGCTCGATCCTCCCGTCCGGACGCTGGCGGATCTGGTAGGGTTCCACTTCGGGTTTCCCCGCCAGCTCCACGGCCACCACGGTCGCATCCAAATCTGGCGCGCCCTCGGGAAGTGTGATCAGTACGTCCGAATCTTCGCGGCGAATTGGCAGGGAGACGTTGCGTTCCACCAGCAGGTAAGCCCGTTTCACTTGGGTCTTCAGGCCGGGCAGGCGAAGTAACCCGTCGGGCGGCCAGCCCATCACGTGCAGGTAGAGGCGGTTGCCCTTCACCGTGCAACGCCCGAAGAAGGGCAGTTTGTTGAAGACGCTCGCCGTGGTGCCGTAGATGGCTTCCCCGTTGACCTTGAGCCACCGTCCGATGTAGCGGAGCCTCGCCTCGAACTCCGGCTGAATCGTTCCCTCCGGCGTCGGCCCGACGTTGAGCAGCAAGTTGCCGCCCTTGCTCACGATCTCGATCAGCTGACGAATGAGCTGCGTGCCGCTGTGGAACTCCGTCTCGTAGTGGTTGTAACCCCAGCTATTCCAGTTGATGGTGTAGCAGGCTTCCCACAGGCGGGGCGTTCCGTCGGGGTTGGTGATGCCAGTGGCGGGTACGTAGTTCTCCGGCGTGCCGAAATCGCCGTGCCCGGGTGTCCTCTTGAAGAGCCGGTCATTGATCAGCATCTCCGGTTTGAGCTCGCGCAGCATTCGCTCGATCTCGAAGGAATGGAGCTCTTCCAGGCTGTGTTCCCATTCTCCGTCGAACCAGAGGATGGCCGGATCGTACTTCGTGACGAGCTCGCGTAGCTGGTTCTTCATGTACTCGATGTACCGCTCCAGGTCTGCGCCTTCAGTCGGACGGTCTGTTTCCCAGCTGCGGCGGGGTAGGTAGTCCGGGTGATGCCAGTCCATGATGGAGTAGTAGAAGCCGATGGGCATACCCTTGCGCCGGCATGCTTCCACCAGCATGCCGAGGGCGTCTTTTCCGTACTTGCTGTGCATGATGTCGTAGTCGGTGTACTTGCTGTTGAAGATGCAGAAGCCGTCGTGGTGCTTGGAGGTGATGACGATGTACTTCATCCCGGCGTCGCGAGCCAGGTCCACCCACTCGTCGGGGTTGAACTTCACCGGATTGAAATTGTCCACGTAGTACTGGTACTCCGAGAGGGGGATCTGGCACAGATGACGCACCCATTCGTGCCGACCGAGCATGGAGTAGACACCCCAGTGGATGAACATCCCGAATTTGGCGTCGCGGAACCAGCGGGTGCGATCTTGTTGGTCCGCTGCGACGCTGCTCCCGGGCGATGCGGTGAAGCCCAGGGCGAAGCTGGCAGCCAGAAGCCAGGTGAGCCATCCTGTTTGCAGCTTCATGCTGGTCCCTCCCTGAATTCGTTCCAGAACTCTTTGGTCGATCGATTCGATGCCACGTCGTGCCGAGGCGGCGGCCGAAGCCGACCCTCCGGTCCGGCGGCGGAAAAACAACTGCCCGTCAGTCCCCGATTCCCCCGTGCCCGCGTTCAGCCCACGCGCCGTTGCCGTTCGTTCCCATGCCCCCGGAACAGAAGGCTGGCCAGATATCCGCCGACGATGCACGTGCCGCTGCCGATGGCGGCGTGGAGGAAAAAGTGGATGGGCGTTGAGGTCTGAACCCAGACGAGTACGGCCACGGCGAGGGCGCTGCCCACGAGCGCTCCGGGTGCGTTGGCCCGCTTGGTGAACACAGCCAGAACGAAGACCCCGGCCAAAGCGCCACCCATGAAGCTCAGCAGTCGCAGGAAGACGTCCCAAAGGGACGAGATGTGGTAGAGAGCCATCGCCGCCGCCGTAGCGGTGCCGAACAGCCCGACGGCCACCGTGATGAAGCGTGCCAAACGCAGGGCTCGACGTTCGTCCAGAACTGAGCGGAAGCGGCGCACGTAGTCGGTCACAATCACCGTAGCCACGCTGTTCATGCTGCTGTCGAGCGACGACATCGAAGCGGCGAAGAGGCCCGCCACCAGGATCCCCGAGATCCCGACGGGGAGCTGTTGGACGATGAACCAGGGGAAAATGGCGTCGGTGCTCAGGCCCGGGTGCAGTGCGGAGGGGTGTTGCCTGTAGAACACGTAGAGCGCGGTACCCAGCAGGAAGAAGAGCCCGCTGGCGGGCAGGCTCATCAGCGCGTTCAGCCAGATTCCCTTCTCGGCCGCGCGACGGTCCGGGGTCGTCAGGTAGCGCTGGATGACCGCCTGGTCCGTCGTGTACGGGGCCAACTGAGCGAAGAAATTCCCCAGTATGATCACCCAGACGGAGGCTACGGTAGCGTCCCACGTCCAGTTGAACATGTGGAACTTGCCCTGTGCCGCCGCCTGAGTGAAAAGCCCCGGTAGGCCGCCTTCCACACGGGTGAACACGAGTCCCAGGCTCAGGAAGGCGCCGCCGAGCAGCACAATCACCTGGAGCACGTCCGTCCAGATCACCGCTTCGATGCCTCCCAGCACGGTGTAGAGAATGGCGATGAAGCCCATCAGCAGCACCGAGGTGAGAACGTTCATGCCGGTGACGGTGGAAAGCGCTAGGGCCGGGAGAAAGAGGACGATCGCGATCCGCCCGAGCTGGAAGAGGGTGAACACGGCGCTACCAAAAACGCGCATCGAGAGACCGAAGCGGTGTTCGAGGTACTCGTAGGCGGTAGTGACGTTGAGGTCGCGGAAGAGGGGCAGATAGTACCGCACCAGCAGAGGCGTGACGAGCAGGATGCACACGGGGGACAGGTAGAACGTCCAGTCGGTGGCGAAGGACTTGGCCGGCACTGCCATATAGGTGATTGCGCTGAGCTGGGTGCCGAAGATGCTCAAGCCAGCTGCCCACCACGGGATTCTTCGCCCTGCTAAGAAGAAGTCCTCAGTGCTCCTTTCCCCGCGAGCGAAGTAGAAGCCCAAGAACACGAGTCCGGCGAAATAGATGGCCAGTGCGATGTAGTCCAGGGTTCGGAAGGAGTGGGGAGGTACGGCCGGTTTGCCCAACCACGCCTGGCCCGTGCCGAGCGATTCCCGGTGACCGAGAACCACCACACCCTCGTTCGCAGCGAGCAGGTGGGTCGGGTCTAGATCGGCGGGCAGAGTGTCTGCCGGTGTCCAGGCGTCCACGATGGCATCGTAATACCAGAGCACGCTCGGCCCGGTGGAGACGGTGAGCGGCGGGAGCGTGGTCGAGCTGGGTAGGTGACGGATCGGGAGCAGGATTGCCCCGGTGGACGCGTACCGCACAGCGAGCCCGGACGCAACCGGAACGGGATTCGCCCGGACGGGTTTCCAACCTTCTCCTGGTGTCCAAACGCTGGACTCGTGCAGGGGCGAAAGTCTCGTTTCGCCATCGGCATCTCGGGCCAATCCGAAGCCGCCGCTGCACAACAAGCGATCCCCGAGACTTATTACAACCGGCAACAGGCGTCCGGCGCCCGGAGGCCCGGGAAGCTGCGCCCAGGTGCCGGTGCCAAGATCGAGGACGAGCATATTCTCGGCGAGGACCAGGGGCTGGTTCGCAACGACGCCGCCAACCACGTAGAGTCTGCCCCTCGCGACGGTGGCTCCGGCGAAGGCGCGGGGCTCCGGTAGATCCGTCAGTCGGGTGATGCGGACCTTCCCCTGTCCGAGCCGAAGCGCCAGGATTTCGCGCGAAGCGCGACCCCGCGAGAGACCACCAATCGCGTACAGTGTTGCGCCGTCACCGGCGATGGCAGCCCACTGCGGAAACGCGAGGCCGCTGTCCACGACGGCCCAGCTCGAGTCGCTGGGAGCGAGGGCGCGGAGGGTGCCGTCGGGAAAGTGGGCAATCAGGGCTCCGCCGCTGACTCCCGCCACGAACCCCAACCGCGGGGGCGGTGGCTCGGGTAGGCTTGACCAGACGAACGTTCCGCCGGGGGTCGCGGGGGCGTGGGACGGGAAGACCAGGCAGGCGCTGGTGAGAACCGCGAAGAGCAAAAGGCCCGGACGTACACAGCAGGACCGCTGGCGGGATGCAGATGTCTTCATCGTGGTAGCATCTGTTCGCGGCCCGCTTCGGGGAGTGGGTTTCGGCCCCGCCTGTGGGCCCGGGCAGGGGTGACAGTGGAGACGCTTGCGTCGGAGGAATTGCGATGGCCTCACGGTTTCCCTGTTTCCTTCCCATTTGTCGGCCAGCGAGCCGATGCAGGTGGGTTCCGAAGCCCAGCCCGGCCACTCCCTACGCGGGCGAGGAAGTAGATGCGAGCGGCGCAGGCACGGGTGACGATCACCGACAGCGCCCTCTCTCCCAGGGCAACCTCAGCCCACGCACGGTTGCGAGTGGGCTCCCGCCGCCTACCTCTATCAACACACTGGGGTTGCTCTACCGTTGGCTAGCAGCATGCTTCGGTTTCAGCGTGCGCCGCGGTGCTGACGACGTGCGTCTGGCTGCGCTGTGGGCGATCCGTCTGAGGCTGCTTCAGCAGTTCGTGGACGACCCGGACGGCGAGCTCATCGGCGAGCTGGAGTCCAGCGGGCGTGGGACGCAGGTGCCCGTCACGGAA
>CAYXFI010000070.1:6450-13461 GCA_964464205.1 uncultured Cytophagia bacterium | reverse complement strand
CCCTACGCCCGTCTGGTCGCCCAGCACCTGGGTACCGTGCACCACGAAGTGACGGTTGACGCGCAGGATGTCCGCTCGAACGCGGAGCTGGCAGTGTTCCACCGCGATGAGCCGCTTGCATACCCGTCGGAGGTCGCCACGCTGCTTCTTTCCCGACTGGCGTCCAAGCACGTCAAAGTTGTGCTCTCGGGCGAGGGCGGCGATGAGCTGTTCGGCGGTTACCCGAAACACGTGGCGGAGCGCTACGCAGGGCTGCTGGCGCTGTTGCCGCGGGGTCTCCGCCAGGCCGGACTGGAGAAGTTGGCGGAGCTCCTGCCCTTTGGAGCCCGCAGGTTACAGATCGCCGCCCGGGCTATGGCCCTTGCCGACGTGGCGGAGCGCTGGACGCGATGGTTCGCAGCTTTCGACGAACCGACGAAGGCCGAGCTCTTGCTCGCCGGTGAAGCTTCAAATCCGGGCACTCCCGAACTGACCAGGGCCCTTCTGGCCAGGGCGCCTCTGCTGGGGGCGCTCGGGCGGCACCTTTGGCTGGACTTCCAGTGGTGGTTGCCCGACAACTTGCTCCAGAAAGGGGACAAGATGACGATGGCGGCATCGCTCGAGGCTCGCGTGCCGCTGCTGGATCAGGAGCTGGTGGAGCTAGCATTTGCCATGCCCGACCGTTTGAAGGTCGGTCCTCGCAAAGGCAAAGTGGCGCTACGAGCTCTGCTGGAGGAGGTTCTTCCGAGGGAGATTCGGGATCGGAAGAAGGTTGGATTTGTGTTGCCCATCGGCCGCTGGTTCCAAGCGGAATGGCGGGACTGGCTCCACGACGTACTGCTCTCGCCCCGCGCCTTGCAGCGCGGCTACTTTCAGGAGAAGACGGTGCGTCGCCTGGTGGAACAGCACGTCAACGGGATAGTCGACCGCCAGCGTGAGCTCTGGGTGTTGCTGAATTTCGAGATTTGGCACCGCTTGTTCTTGGACGGCGAGTGGCGACGCCTGAAGGGAAGCGGACCTGCAAAGCCGGGTGAACGGAAGGTTCGCATAGTGCACCTGCTGGAGGAGGCTGCATGATGTCCATCGTGGAGGCCCAAATCCGCAGGACGTGGGCTGGCCGCGACGCTCGGACCTCTACGTTGGGTGAGCTGTTCCCGGAGGACCGCCAGGCCTTAGGGGCGTACGGTGTGTTGCGGGTCGGAGATGCGATCCACTATTTTCGCCGTAGGTACGTCGAGCCGTTCCTCCGGGTGGTGAGCGAAAAGAGGAGGACCGATGTCTTCTTGGATGCCGGCTCGGGATTCGGTTGGTTTTCGCTGGCGTTGGCGGGGATGTGGCCCGGTGCGGTTGTCCTGGCGGTGGATCTCCAAAGGTCGCGGCTGCGGATTCTGGACAAGTTGAGCCAGTTGCTCGACGTGCGGAAGCGCGTCTGGCCCGTCGTGGCGGATCTCGAGGCCCTGCCGTTCCGGACGGGCACGTTTGTGGCCACGGCCTGTGTGGAGGCGCTCGAACACGTGGGGGAGGGCGAACCTCGCCCCATAGCCCGACGCCGGCAGCAGCGAGCGCTCAGCGAACTGGCCCGGGTCACCCGGGGGTGGATGCTCGTGGCGACTCCAAACCGCTGGTTCCCCTGGGTGTCGCACGACGTTTCGCTTCCGCTTGCGCATTGGCTGCCTTTCGGGCTGCGGCGGCTGTACGCCGGACTGTTCCGGCGCGCGCACCGGCTGGAGCGGGTCCATCTCCTGAGTCCGGCGTGGGTGGAACGGGCGCTGGGTAGACCGAAGGTGGCAACCGCCTTCTTGAATTTTCGGAATCCCGACGATTGGCTATCGATCTTTCCCCTGCGGGTTCCGTACATGCCACGACCGGGGAGCGTGCTGGACCGTCGAGGATCTTTGTTGGCGCGATACGGCAAGTTGGTCCATCGGCTTTTCGGTGCCGGTTCTCGATATTTCCTGCACAGCCTGTGCGTCGTGTACGAATTGAATGGGAGGACGTTGAGCAAATGAGGATCAGCGTTTTTGGACTTGGATACGTGGGTTCAGTCACCGCCGGGTGCCTGGCTCGGATGGGTCACGAAGTGATCGGCGTGGATGTGAAGCCCGAGAAGGTGGAGGCCATCAATCGGGGGGAAAGCCCCGTCGTGGAGCCGGGCCTGGCGGAACTCATTGCGGAAGGGAAGCGTGCGGGCAGGCTCAGCGCCACGCGCGACGTTCGCATGGCTGTGGAAACGACGGAGCTGAGTTTCATTTGCGTGGGGACGCCTTCCGATCCCAGTGGTGGGCAGGATCTGCGGTACGTGGCGCGTGTCGCGCGCGACATCGGAGCGGCACTGGGGCACAAGCGCGGCTACCATGTGGCGGTCGTCCGCAGTACGGTCCTGCCCGGCACCGTACAGGGATTGGTCCTGCCTGCGCTCGAAGTGTTCTCGGGAAAGATAGCCGGAAAGGACTTCGGACTCTGCATGAATCCGGAGTTTCTGCGCGAGGGTTCGGCGGTGGAGGATTTCTTCGAACCTTCCCGCACCGTGATCGGCGAGCTGGACCAGGCATCGGGCGATGCGCTGACGGCTGTCTACCGGGGTATTCAGGCCCCCATCGTGCGTACCGACATCCGTACGGCGGAAATGGTGAAATACGCCGACAACGCCTTTCACGCGTTGAAAGTTGTGTTTGCGAACGAGATCGGCCGGCTGTGCCGCGCCTTTGGCATCGACAGCACTCGCGTGATGGAGATCTTCGCCCTTGATCGGAAGCTGAATCTGTCGCCCTACTACCTCCGACCGGGGTTTGCCTTCGGGGGTTCGTGTTTGCCGAAGGACGTGCGGGCGCTGGTCACCGCGGCCCGGCATCGTGACGTTTCCCTTCCCGTTCTGGAGGCCGTGCTCCGGTCGAACGAGGAGCAGGCGCGACTTGGTCTACAGATGGTGCTCGCAACCGGCAAACGCCGGGTGGGGATCGTGGGCATGAGTTTCAAACCCGGTACGGATGACCTCCGCGAGAGCCCAATGGTCTACTTGGTCGAGCAGCTATTGGGCAAAGGGTACCAGGTTGCCATCTACGATCCGTCCATTCGCCCGGATCGACTGATCGGCTCCAACCGGGAGTTCGTGGAGCGCGCCATCCCCCACCTTGAGCCCCTGCTCCGCTCCAGCCTGGATGAAGTTTTGGAGGAGAGCGAGGTCATCGTGCTGGCGCATCGCGGCACGGCGGTCGACCCTGGTCGTCTACGACCGGATCAGGAGGTGATCGACCTCGTCCGTGCCCTGGAAGAGCCTGTACCGCTCGATGGGAGGTACCATGGCATCGCGTGGTGAGCCGCACGTGCTGATCATCGTCCAGAACCTGCCAGTACCTCTCGACCGTCGGGTGTGGCTGGAGGCGAAGGCTCTGCGGGAGGTGGGGTTTGAGGTGTCGGTGATTTCGCCCAAGGGCCGGCGCTCTGACGCGTCGCATGAGGTGCTGCAGGGAGTTCACATCTACCGCTACTGGCTTCCCGTTTCCGGGCGCGGGGCGATCGGCTACCTGCTGGAGTTCGTCTACGCCTGGCTCGCTACCTTTCTTTTGTCGCTGCGGGCGAGCGCGCGCCGCTGGGTGAACATCGTCCACGCCTGCAATCCGCCGGAAACGTTCTTCTTGCTCGGTCTCTTCTACAAGCTGTTTGGGTCTCGCTTCGTATTCGATCATCACGACTTGTCGCCGGAGATGTTTGCGGCCAAGTACGGGAGGAAAGGCGGTGCCCTGTATTCGTTGCTGTTGCTGCTGGAACGGGCCACCTATCGTACCGCAGATCTGGTGATCGAGGTCAACGAGTCTCAGGCGCGCATTGCACGAACACGGGGAAGAGTGAGGCCGGAGCGAATCCGGGTGGTGCGCAGCGGACCGGATTTCGAACGTCTTCGGCTCCTACCGGAGGAACCCGAGCTGCGGGCGGGCAAGAAGTACCTGGTATGCTACTTGGGAGAAATGTGTCCTCAGGACGGCGTGGACTATTTGTTGCGCGCCATTCGTCACTATCGAAACGCACTCGGGCGGGACGATGCGCGATTCGTACTGATGGGCGGCGGCCCCGCGTTGGAGGAGCTCAAGTCACTCAAAGAGAAGCTACAACTGGATGGGGCGGTGGAGTTCACGGGCCGTGTGAGCGATCACGACCTGTGTCGTTACCTGTCCACCGCGGACCTGTGCGTGGATCCGGATCCCTGGAGTGAATGGGCGGACAAGTCTACAATGAACAAGATCATGGAGTACATGGCGTTTGGCAAACCAATCGTCGCTTTCGACCTCACCGAGGCGAGAGTCTCGGCGGGCCAGGCGGCCCGTTTCGTTCGACCGAACGACGAGGCCGAGTTCGCGAAGGCAATGGCGGAGCTGCTGGACGATCCGGATCGGCGCAGGCAGATGGGCGAGTACGGCCTCCGGCGCGTGCGGGAGAGGCTGGCTTGGGACTACTCGAAGCGGATCCTTCAGGAGGCTTACGCGCAGTTTTTCCTCAGCGGAAAGGACGGACGGAGCGTTGACGGATGAAGGGGATCGGCTCATGGGGGGATCCGTGCCCCGACAGGGGGATGTGCGCCCGGTTCTCTCTGTGATGACTCTGTGAGCTTTGTGCCTCCGTGGTTCCGAATGCTCCGTCTTTTCTGACAAGGTGATTGATCTGAAGGCGCTGGTTTCCGCTGGTGGCTCACGGTTCTCGCGAGACTCGCCGACCCGGTCATGTGGCTTGACAAATCGTCCCATTTGGGCTATATTGTGGCGTCAAGTGGCTGGTCGGAGAGAGCGTGGGCTGACGATTGACGCTGAGGATATCCAAAATCACTTTTCTCTACGAAGATAGGATCGGCTGTAGGGCCGGTGGGTAAGCCGCATCTCAATTCGGGATGCGGCTTTTTTCGTGCCTGAACGAGTTTCAGTCAAAAGCGGCGGAGGTGCAATGGACAGGGAGCCTCTGATCCTGGTGATCAATCCGGGCAGCACATCGACGAAACTGTCGGTCTACCGCGGGACCGAGGAAGTCTACGCGGAGACTCTGTACCACTCGAACGAGGAACTGGCGCGTTTTCAGAGGGTGAGCGATCAGTACTCGTTTCGGGTACAGGTGATCGAAGAGTGCTTAGCGCGGAACGGTTTTGGCAGCGACGGATTCGATGCCATTGTGGCTCGAGGCGGACTGCTACACCCTCTCGAAGGCGGTACCTACCGCGTCAATGAGAAGATGGTGCAGGAATTGCTGGAGGCGAGGTACGGCGAGCACGCGAGCAACCTGGGGGCGATCATAGCGTGGAACCTGAGCAGGGCCCGGGGCATCCCGGCGTTCATTGTGGATCCAGTGGTCGTCGACGAGCTGGACGAGATCGCTCGGCTCTCCGGTTTACCCGAGCTCCCCCGGAAGAGCATCTTCCACGCGCTGAACCAGAAAGCGGTGGCGCGCAAGGCCGCGGAGAAACTGGGGAAGAAATACCGTGAGGTAAACCTCATCGTGGCCCACATGGGCGGAGGAATCACCGTCGGCTTGCACAAACAGGGCAGGGTGGTGGACGTGAACAACGGGCTGGACGGCGAGGGGCCGTACACGCCAGAGCGCACCGGCACGCTACCCGTGGGCGACCTGATCCGCCTGTGCTATTCCGGCAAGTACACGCGGGAGGAGATGTTGCGACTGAACAAGGGCCAAGGGGGGGTGGTGGCCTATCTGGGCACCAACGACATGCGCGAGGTGGAGAGACGAGCCCTGGCGGGGGAAGTGCGCTGGAGACTTGTGTACGAGGGCATGGCCTACCAGGTCGTGAAGGAGATCTGCGCGTTGAGCGCGGTGGTGGCGGGTCAGGTGGACGCGATCGTCCTGACGGGTGGAGTCGCCTACTCAGAGGTTTTCGTGAACTGGATCCGGGAGCGAGTGTCCTTTCTGGCTCCCGTGTTCGTCTTTCCCGGCGAAATGGAGATGGAGGCGTTGGCGCTGGGAGCTTACCGCGTACTGACGGGCGAGGAACAAGCCAAGGAGTACGTGTGATGCCGGATGAAAAGAGCGGAGCGCAACAGCAGCCTGAGAGCTGGTTCGACAGGTTGGTAGCTCGAGTGCAGGGGGAGAAGCGCAAGACGATTGCGGTGGCGATGGCGCAGGAGTCGCACGTCCTGCAGGCGCTGGAGACGGCGCGCCGCCACCGCCTGGCGGAGGGTATTTTGGTCGGAGAGATGGACGCAATCCGACGGGCCGCCGAGGAGGCGGGGGTGAACATCTCCCGTTTTGAGATTGTGCCCCAGCGCGGCGAGGCCGAGGCTGTACACCGAGCGATCGAGGTGGTGCGAGCTGGGGAAGCCGACCTCTTGATGAAAGGGAAGTGTAGCACCGCAGCGTTTCTACGCGGTATCCTCGACCGCGAGAAAGGGCTGCGGGGCCCCGGTCTTCTGTCGCATCTGGCCATTTTCGAAGTGAGCACCTACCCCAAGCCCCTCTTCATGTCGGACGCCGCCATGAACATCTACCCCGATCTGGCGCAGAAGGTGGAGATCACCAAAAACGCCATCCGGTCGGCGCAATTGCTCGGAGTGGAGGTCCCGAAGGTGGCGCTGATCGCGGCCGTGGAGAGGGTGGACCCGGAGCACATGCCGTGTACCGTCCATGCCGCGGCCATTGCGAAAATGGCGGACCGCGGTCAGTTGGGCAATGCCCGGGTGGATGGCCCTCTGGCTGTGGACAACGCCCTGGATCCCGAGTCCTGTCGCGTGAAAGGGATCAACTCGCCGGTTGGGGGGGATGCCGACATTCTGATCATGCCGAACATTGAGGCGGGGAACACCTTCTACAAGACCATGACCATCCTCGCCCGGGCCAAGACGGCCGGGGTGCTGGTCGGCGCGCGTGTGCCCGTGATCCTGCCTTCGCGGGCGGACAGCGACGAGACCAAATTCCTCTCGATCGCCGCGGCCGTGGCCATGAGCTGACGGACGGAGCGAGCCGGGGATCGCCCCCGCCGGGAGCAGCCAGTCTTCCCCGCTGGGGGCCTTCGGTTTCCACGCTCTTCCGTACGAAAGC
>CAYXFI010000070.1:5184-6350 GCA_964464205.1 uncultured Cytophagia bacterium | reverse complement strand
ACTCCGCGCAACTGCAGCGTTCCACGAACCAGGGCTGGGGAGGTGTACTATTTCACGAGGCTTAGTCTGGACCGGCCCGCTTACCAAGGGGGTGGTCACCTCGGCGGTCTTTCCCACGTCACCCGTTTCGGCTCGCGGAAGAAACCCAGCGACCGTAGGACTTCGAGCCCATCGGACTCGAGGACGGGCAGGCCGTTCCACATCTCTACGCTAACGCGGCGCCGCGTGCGGGCCAGGTGCTGGAGGAGCATCCGGAGCGCCGTTTCCAGCAACGGGTGATCCTTGGGCAGGTCGGTGAACAAGCGGCGGCCGGAATCGTGGGCGACCAGGATGGGCCGCCCTGCTCCCAGGACGACCCACGTGCTCGCCCGCCGCTGAATTTCCCCTGCCCTCAATTCATTCCCCGGCGGACAACTGTGAAGGGGGACACAGGCGGGATCGAGGGCATTCAGCACGACGGGCAACGAGTCCTCAGCTTGTCCCAGCTCGTCGTGGGCCTCGCGCAGCGCCTCCACCGCCTCCGGCAGGGCGAACTGGACGCCCGTCAGTCCAGCCACGAAGTAGCCGCCCCGGATCTCTCCCCTGATCTCCATCCGGCGCAGGGCCGTCCACACGCTGTGCGCGTCCGGCAGTAGGGGCTCGTGGGCGAGCCATTCGCGCGCAACCACACCGTAGCGGCGGAGCAGGAGGCGGGCCCAGTGCTCAGCCCGGGCTTCCGGCTCGGCCTCCGTCCGCGGCGAGGAGAGACTCCAGCGCCCCTGGGCGGGTGCAGTGCTCACCGCCTGCGCCGCACGGAGGCGGGCGCGTCGTTTGGCCTCGCGGAGCGCGGCGCGCGTAAAGCCGCCTCGCCCGGATCCGGCTCCCCGCAAAGGCGTGAGGAGCAGCGTCTCCCTGGTGCGGACGCGAGTCTCTCCGGTTTCCCCTGCGAGGTGGCGAGCTACCTCGAAGCGGTCGTTGGTGACGAGGCTGCGGAGGGCGAGCTTGCGGAGAGCTTCTTCGGCCGCGGGGACCGAGGCGCCAACGCCTCGAGCGATCTCGACGGTGAACGAGGCTCCCCGCCTCTCGAGGAGACGCAAGACGGCCTGTTCCACTTCCGATAGTTCGCCTTCGTCCGCGAGCGCGATGCTCAGGCTGGGCGGATCGACCCGGGAGAGGAATACCAGCCC
>CAYXFI010000070.1:0-5084 GCA_964464205.1 uncultured Cytophagia bacterium | reverse complement strand
GCAGTGGTACGGATTCCGTTTCTTTCCTGAGGATGGCCAGCGAGCGGCGGTGCAGCTCTCGGACCAGCTCTCGGGCGCAGTACCTCTCGGCGGCGGGCCCGGTTTCTGGGGAGGGGAATTTGCCCCGGATCACCTTCCCTTCGCGTTCGAACTGTTCGAGAGTTGTCCGGAGCCATTCGGCGGGGAACTTGTAGCGGCTTCGGATCTCGTCCAGCGAAACCGGGCCCGCGACGGCGAAAAAGCGTTCCAAGATTGTCCGGCGCGCCCGTTCGGTGTCTGGCTCTTCGACACCGAAAGCCAGTCGGTACTCCCGCTCGTATTCGGCGAAGACCCAAGCCTCTCGCTCGCCCGTTGCCGTGGGCACGGGGAAGCGTACCACGATACCCAGCCGCTCCAGTTCCTCGAGCCATTCGGTTCCTCCGGGTGGGAGGCGCTGCGCCACTTCTTCAGAGCCGAGGTCCCCCAGTCGCTGGAAGAGAGCGGCCAGTTCCGTGGCGTTCCGTGGTTGCGCGGAAGGATCCAGGGCCTGCAACCGCCGGTGCAGGCGCTGCAGGGCCTTCGGGTGGAGGGACTGAATGAGCTTGTCCGTCGAGAGCAAGTCCTGCAGGAGATCGCGACTCAAGGGCGTGGGACGGGGACCGCGGTCTCCTTTCGGTTCGTCCCACTCGTACACGTAAATGCTCATGAAGCCCCACATCAGCCGGCGCGCCAGATGGGAAGGTACGCGCGAGCTGACCGCAACCGTCTGGATTTGACCGCTACGGATCCCCTCCAGAACCTCGAGCAGATGATGCGCGTCCATCACCTCCTCGAGGCAATCTCGGACGGTTTCGAGGGTGATGGGGAAGTCGGGTTGCTCCCGTACGGCTTCGAGCAAATCTTTGGCTTTCAGGCGTTGGAGCCAGAAAGGTGTGCGTTTGCCCCTTTTCGAGCCAGGAAGTAGGAGGGCTCGCGCAGCGTTCTGTCGAAACCGGGCTCCGAAGACGGCCGAATGGGGCAATTCTCGGAGAAGGCGCTCGCGAGCCTCCTCGGGACGGATCGCTCGCAGCAAGTGGATCGGGGCTTCCTCTTCGACGGGAGGCAGGCGAAGGAGGATGCCGTCGTCGCTTGCGATGGTTTCTACATCCACGCCAAGGTGGTCGCGCAACGCGCTGGCCATCACCAGGGCCCAGGCGCCGTTCACACGTCCGCCGAAATGGGAGTGTACCACAACCCGCAGGTCACCCAGCGCGTCTTCGAACGTCTCGAAGAGAACCGTTCGGTCGCTTGAGACGGCCCCCAGCGCATCCAGTTGTTCGGCGACGCACTTCAGGATGAACCTGGCTGAGTTGTCGTCGAGGGCGTGTTCTCGTCGTAGCTGCTCGGCCGCCTCGCGCAAACGAGGGTGATCGAATCGTTCCACCAGCTCAACAACGCTCGGAGCCTCGAGCTCCTGTTTCAAGCGGACGAGCGTTTCCGCCACGCGGCGGCGCAGTGCCCCTACACGCAAGCCAGTGGGGAAAGGTCGCCAGGGGTAGTCGCCGCGCCAGAAGGGCATGCGGGCCATGGACCCCGGAGCCTCGGTCACGATGAGCCGGTCATCGCGGAGCTCGGTCACGCGCCACACCTGATTGCCGAGCAGGAAGGTGTCGCCGAGGCGCGTCTCGAAGACGAATTCTTCGTCGAGCTCTCCGATCTTGGTTTTGCCGTCGGGTAGGTAGGCGCCGTAGGTGCCCTGGGCTGGAATCGTACCGCCGTCGACCAGGGCCAGCGTGCGGGCTCCCGGCAACGCCTGCAGCCGATTGTGGACCTTGTCCCAGAGGATGCGGGGGCGCAGGTCCCGGTAGAGCGGCGTTCGGTAACGCCCGCTGAGCATTTCGAGCACCCGCTCGAACAGGGGTCGAGAGAGCGTCTCGTAGGCCGAAGACCTCCGGACGAGGTCGTAGAGCTGATCGACGTCCCAGTCCTCCACGGACACCATGGCCACGATTTGCTGCGCCAGCACATCCAGGGGATTCTTGGGCGTGTGCGTCGGTTCTACTTCCCTTCTCAGGATGCCCTCGGCCACCACCGCAGACTCGACGACGTCTTCCGGCTGGAGGGGCAGGATCCGTCCCTTGCTGGTCATTCCCACGAGATGACCGGAACGCCCGATCCTCTGCAACCCCCGGGCGACCGACTTCGGGGACTCGATCTGGACTACCAGATCGATCGTGCCGATGTCGATGCCCAGCTCGAGCGAGGAGGTGCTGACGATCGCTTCGAGTTCGCCCTTCTTCAGGGCGTCCTCCATTTGCAATCGTTTTTCGCGAGCGATGCTGCCGTGATGGACGCCCACGACCCGCCGTTTGTCGCCGGTCCCGGCTGCGAAATAGCCCAGTCCCTTGGGCACACCGTCCTGGATGATGGCCTCGGCGCCGGCATCGGGACTGGAGAGCATTTCGTTCAGCCGGTCGGCCACCCGCTCGGCGGTTCTGCGATTGTTGGTGAAGATGAGAGTGGTCCGGTGTTCTCGAACCAACTCGCTGACCCGCTCGAGGACCGGAACCCATACGCTCCCGGAGGCTTCCCCGTCGGTGGAAAGCAGAGTCTCCACGCGCAGGTCCATCGGCTTCTCGTAGCCTGCGTCTACAATCGTGACTGGGCGCGGTTTGAGCTCCGCCGAGGTCCCTCGGTCTACCAGTTCGTTACCGCCGAGAAAATGCGCCACGTCTTGGAGGGGCCGGATGGTGGCGGAGAGGCCAAGCCGTTGCACGGGGCTGCGCGCCAGGCGCTGGAGCCGTTCCAGGCTGAGCGCCAGGTGCACCCCCCGTTTGTTGCCCGCCAGCGCGTGGATTTCGTCCACGATGACGGTGCGGACGGAGGCAAAGAGTTCGGGCGCACGGGGATTTGTGAGCATGATGTACAGGGATTCGGGCGTGGTGATCAGAATGTGTGGGGGGTGCGAGAAAAGCCGGCGACGCTCGGACTGCGGTGTGTCGCCGGAACGAACGGCCACCCGGGGTCGTGGAAGCTTCACGCCGAGTTTTTCCGCCGTTTCCCGGATGCCCCGCAGCGGTTCCCGCAGATTTCGCTCGATGTCGTTGTTGAGCGCCTTCAGGGGCGATACGTAGACCAAACGGAGCTCGTCGAACCACCCCTGACTCAGCTCCTCAAGGATCCGATCGATGCTCCAGAGGAAAGCGGCCAGCGTCTTGCCCGAGCCGGTCGGCGCGAGGATGAGGGTGTTCTCGCCCCGCTGGATCGGCGGCCAGCCCTGGGACTGGGGTGCAGTTGGCTCGCCGAAACGTTCGCGAAACCAGATCCGTGTGGCTTCGGAGAAGCGCTCCAGCGGATTCGTTGGCGTGGACACGGAACTCACCTCGTTTCGGATTCTCCACTTTCAATCTACTGCGCCCATTTCAATTGGTCAATCGTTTCCCGCGGGTGCCGACTTCGAGTCTCACGGGACAGCCGCGCGGGTGTGGCGTGTGGCGGGAGGACGGCGTGGGCTTCAGAGGGCAGGTCAGTCCGGCCCAGCGGAGGCTCCCCCTACCGCGGCAAGGGTGATCCGGTTCTCCACGGCGCCGGTGAGGGCACGGAGGGCGGGCCAAACCGGAGAGTCGCCGTGCGCGGAGGGTAACTCGATCGATTAGAAAATCGCGGCGAGGCTCCTCGGCAAGTAGAGGACGCAGAGCGCCCCGAACACGAGTCCGGAAACCGCCAACCCCGCGAGCACCACCGGGTGGGGCCTCAGGAGCCTGCGCACACTCGGGTTCACCAGTTTGGGGAACACCCAGATGAAACCAGCGAGGATTGCCAGCGCCTGGATCGGTGTGAGCAGGATGCCGTCCACCAGGCTACCCAGCTGGATCAGTTTGACCGGATCGAACAGCAGGGTGGCGACGAGGTTTGTGAGGACAAAGAACAGCAGTAGAGCGCGGAATTGAGTGCGCCACGGCCAGCGTCGGGATGTGCGGGGGAACAGGATCCGGACGCAATCGGCGAGTAGCCGAGGCCAGCCCGACAACTGGCCCACGAGCGTGCTAATCATGGCTGCGCAGCCCGAGATGAGGAAGAGCTTCCCACCGAGGGAGCCCCACTGGGAGGAGAAGATGCGGGAAAGCGTGAGAGCTACTTGCTGTCCGGCCGGCACCAGGTGCGCGGGTCGCAGGACCCCAGCCCCGGCCAGCACGAAGGCGCTGGTCACCGCGATGCCGACCACCGCTGCGGTCGTCGCGTCGAGTTGCACCATTCGGATCCAGCCGCGCAGATGTGAGGCGGAGGAGCTGTCCAAACGCGCGAGGGACTGGACGTCCGCCGCGCGACCGTAGCCGCGTCCCCAGGCCAGGCCGTATCCCGCGCCGAGTACCCAGTACGTGTACCATACCTGGCTCGCGAATCCTCCAGCGCTCCAGCCCGCCAAAGGCAAGATTTCTTCCCAGGGGGAACGGGCGCTCAGGGAGGCCCAATCCGGATTGCGGAGGGGGAGCAACCCCAGAAGCCCTTTGAACACTTGGCCCACCGGCGGCAGCGTGATCGCCGCTACGTAGAACGTGCCCAGTACGATGATCAGCACGAGGAAGCTCATCACGATTTTCAGCACGTCGAAACGGCCGGACCAGGCGACGCTCACCGCGAAGGACGATGCGAATATTCCCCACCACAGGCGCCCGCCGGGCAGGGGAAGCAGCGAGTGGAGGAAGGTCGTGGCGGCGTTGGCCAGGGCCCCGATGGCCACGATGGCCGCGGGTAGCTGCCCCAGCAGTACCACCCACACGAGCCAGTGCCTGGGACCGGGCAGGCGGGCGAAAAGGTCAATCATCCCTTCTCCTGTCACTACGGTCCAGTGGGCGCCCGCAAGTCCGATCACGTATTTCAGCAGGATCGCCAGGGCCACCGCCCAGAGCACGGCCGCCCCGAAAAGGGCCCCCGTGCGGGTGGCGAGCACAACTTCTCCGGAGCCGATGTACTCCGCGCACCAAACGAGGGATGGGCCGATCATCAGCAGCATGGCCAGTCCCCGCGGCGGCCGACGGATCGTGGGTCCCATCGTGCCCTCCTTGTCAGCCTCCATTTGAGCTTTGCCAGGTAGCTTAGCGAAATTTGGGGAATGGGGCAAGTGG
>CAYXFI010000069.1:3420-13622 GCA_964464205.1 uncultured Cytophagia bacterium | reverse complement strand
TTCGGTAGCGAGCGAGAGTGCCCTCCATTTGTGGCCCCAGCGATAGGACGTTCTCGCGCGCGAGGAAATAGTAGTGGTTGAGGCTCACGTGGTCGTGGAAGTAGCGAACCGTGTTGGGTAGCAGGCCTTGTCTGGGCAACGTGCTGAGAATGGGTGGTCGCTCTCCAGTTTCCTGGATGGCGCGATCGATCGTCAGTCCGAGCGCCAGCACGGCGCTGTCCGCCTCCGCGCCGGGTTCCTCTGCGTAAACCGACACGTAGCAGGTGCCTTTCCAGAAGCGCAGCCAGCCATCACCGAACTCGGATTCCTGGCCGATTCCCACGGAAGAATCCTGCCGGTCGTGAAGGAAGATGCCGAGAGCGTTGGCGTCGGTGTCCATCCGGTAGATTTCCGCCACGAGATCGCCGTGGTCTGCCCGGGTGTACCTCCCGACCTTGAGTTCCTGGAAGCCGAAAGACCGGTACAGTTCGGCGCCGCCGTCCATGTAGTCGTAGAGTTCGGTGTCGGTGTAGTGCTGTGTCTCGGATAGGGACCACTGTCCTACCCTCTTGGGCAGATCGGGCAAGCCGCCGGGTGGGTGGGAGCAGGAGGCGATCATCAGCATTTCCAACACCAGCACGATGGAAGCGCGCATCCCTTCATCACCTTTGGCCATCCCAGTGCGCTGCCGGCAGGAGTGCGGTGGAACACGGCTCCGGAGTTACCCGTAACAGAAACAGTGCGGCGGGCCATCCAGCTAAGTCCTATCAAATGGGTGTCGCTCTGTACGGCGTCTCGAGCGCACCGAAGTCGCGGGAGCAACGTTGAGTGTGGCCCTCTGCGTCGGTCCGAGGCGCGTCGATGGCTCACCAAATACCCGATTCGCCGCGTTCCCCGTTCCGACACTGACTCGGCCGCGGCGCGGGATGGGTTTCTCCTGCGGCGGTTTCGCTTCCGGCGCTCGAATTCGAACTCTGGGAGAGGAGGTTCTGATGCGACGTACTTGGCCAATGCTTTTGGGCGCCCTGTTGTTCCTTCCCCTCGTTGCCCGGTCGCAGACCGGTGACCTGTGGCAGAAGGCTGTGCGGATGGTCGCGGGAAGTCGAACCTACGTTCCCTGCAGCGTGGTCAGCCGCTTCGAGCTGCTTAATGGGAAAGGGGAGGTTGAACACTCACGCGAAATGCATCTGAAAATCACCTTCGACGACAGCGGTGCCACGCGTACGGAAATTACGAAAGTGCTCGAGGACGGTCAAGATGTCACTGAGAAAGCGAAGGAGGAGCAAGCGAAGCGCGAGAAGGAAAAGCGAGCGGCCTCCTCGTCGCGGGAGGAGCCTTTCAAGCTGGACCTGGGACCGTTTGACCCGGACGAACAGGACCGGGTGCAATACGAGCCCCTGGGGGAGAGCAAGGAACTCGATGGACGGGAATGCGTGGGTTTCCACTTCGTGCATGATCGCGGTGAGCTCGGGAAAGTGGTCGGGGAGGCGTGGCTCGATCGCGCCACCGGTGCTCCGGTGAAGATCACCTTCCAACAGGAGCCGCTGCCGAAGCGGGTGAAAGAGATGCGCACCACGGTCACCTACGCTCCGCTTGAGGCCGGCTGCTGGGGGCCGCGGGAGCTCACGGTCGAGGGCAAAGCCGGGTTCCTTTTCATCAAGAAGAGTTTTCGCAATGTGGTCCAATTCGGCGACTACCGGGTTTCGCCGGACACCGCGAAGGCGGAAAACGATTGAGTGTTGCGAAGGCGGACCGGTCGTTCACCCGGTAGCCAAAAGAGCGGGGGATGGTTCCCGGAAGGTACCCGTTCGCCCCCAAGTGTACGGAGGGGAATCTCCTTGCTTTTCCAGCCCCCCGTTCGTATATTGCCGCAGTCCAAAATTTCAGCAAAAACAATATCCAAAAGGAGGTCTTTGACCACATGCCAAGTGTCCGGATTCGGGAGAACGAAGACTTTGAGAAAGCTCTGAAGCGTTTCCACCGGGCTTGCGAACGGGCCGGGCTGATGTCGGACATTCGTCGTCACTCGCGGTACGAGAAGCCAAGCCAGAAGCGGAAACGGAAACTGGCTGCTGCGCGGCGTCGGCAGCGCAAACTCATGGCTCGACTGGCGAGGTACGGACGCTGACCGTCGGAGTAGTGCCATGGGAATTCAGGAAAAGCTGCTCGAAGACATGAAAGAGGCCATGAAGGCCGGAGATCGGGTGCGCCTGGACACGATTCGTGGTCTGCGTGCGATGCTCAAGGACGCCCAGATTGCCAAGCAGGCGGAGCTGGACGAAGCGGACGTGATTCGTGTGCTTCAGTCCGCAGCTAAGAAGCGGCGCGAGGCCATCGAGCTCTACCGGAAGGGTGGGAGGCAAGACCTGGCCGAGAAGGAGCAGCGGGAACTGGAGATCATCGAATCGTACCTGCCGGAGATGATGTCGCCGGAGGAGATCGAGAAGCACGTCGAGGCGATCATCGAGCGGGTGGGAGCGGTGAGCCTGCGCGATCTCGGCAAAGTGATGTCGGAAGCCATGCGCGAACTGCGCGGCAAGGCAGATGGCAGGCAGGTGCAGGAGATTGTGCGAAAGAAGCTCTCGTAGCCAGAGTCGCTTCCCATTGTGGAATCTGAGAAGAGTGGGCGGGCCCGGAGATGGCTGCTGTCCACTCTTTTTTCGTTATGCCCACTCCGGCGGGGCGTCTGTCATTCCGGTGTGTGGGAGATGAATGCCTTTGACGCGGTGATTCTTGGGCTCGTCGTGGTGTTCCTGATTCGGGGGGTAATACGCGGTTTTCTGCAGGAGACTCTTGGACTACTGGGTTTGGTGCTCGCGGTCCTGCTGAGCGTACGTTTTCTGGACTCGGTCACCTCTGTCCTCTCGGGATTCATCGCCCTCAATCCCTCGATCGTCAGCGCTATCTCGTTCGTGCTGATCTTCGTCACAGTGATTGTGGCCGTGCGCATCGTGATCGCGGCTCTGAGGGGTGTGCTGCGCGCCGCCTCTCTCACGTGGGTGGATCGGCTCGGCGGCGGAGTGGTGGGCGCAATCAAGGGAAGCATTCTCGCGGGGGTGTTCGCCCTGCTGGTGTCCGTCCTTCCCCTTGCCTCGAGCCTGGCCCAGCTGCGTTCGGAGTCGGTACTCGTCGAGCCCTTTCGCGGCGTGCTGCCATTGACTTTCGACCTCGTGCGCCGACTTTGGCCGGGCACCAAGCAGTTCGTGGACGAGCTCGGCGAGACCTTCGAGAAGGGATTCGTGGAAAGCCAGGTGAAGGACGTTCTGGAGGGCTACGGATTCAAAAAGGGAGAAGCAACGAGGGACGACGCTTCTGATGAGTGACTGGGAAAAGACGCTGCAGGCGCTGGAATTCGATCGCATTGTGGACCGGCTGTGTCAGCATGCTCTCTCCGACCCCGGGCGTGAAGAACTGGCTCGGACAGCCCCAATGGAGGACCGGTCGGCCATCGTGCGGGAGCAGCGCCTGGTTTCGGAAATGCGGCGCATCCTCGACTTCGACGACCCCTTCCCCCTCTCCGAGTTCCCCGACGTTCAACCCCATTTCAAGAAAGCGAGCATCGAAGACAACCTGCTCTCGCCGCAAGAGCTCGTGGAAGTGAGCAGCGCGGCCGTGCTGGCGGGCGCGGTGCAGCGCTACTTCCGTGGTCGTGAGGACAAGTATCCCGAGCTGGCAGCGCTCGTCGCTCCGGTGGCGAGCTTCGCGTGGCTCCACAAGGAAATCACCTACGCCATCGATCCGAAGACCTACGAAGTGCTGGACCGGGCCAGTCCGGACCTCACCCGGCTGCGCAAGCAGATTCTGTCCACCGAGGAGTACGCCCGGCGCAAAATGGAGAGCATCCAGCGCGATCTCTCGCGCAAGGGCTACCTCCAGGACGACGTGATCACGATCCGGGATGGCAGACTTGTGCTGATGGTGAAGGAGGAGTTCAAGAACAAAGTACCCGGCCTGATTCACGATCATTCGGCCAGCGGCCAGAGCTACTTCATCGAGCCGATGGAGGCGTTCGAGCTCAACAACCGGGTGCGCGAGCTTCGGGTTGAGGAGCGGAGGGAGGTGGAGCGGATCCTGAGACGCCTCACGGCGCTTGTCAGGGCGGAGCTCCCGGCCCTTGCTGAGAATTTCCGCGTTCTCACGGAAATCGATCGAGTGCACGCGAAGGCCCGTTTCTCTCAGGAGTTGAAGGCCAGCGAGCCGGTGTTCAACGACTACGGGCGCTTCCGGATCGTGCACGGCCGACACCCGCTACTACTCCTCCGCTGGCGCGATTTTGAGAGAGTGGTGCCGCTGGATCTGGATCTGGGCGAGAACTACGTCGCGTTGGTCATCACCGGACCGAACGCAGGCGGCAAGACGGTCGCGCTGAAGACGCTCGGTCTCATTGTGCTGATGGCCCATGCCGGGCTCCACGTACCGGCGTCGCCGGACACGGAAGTTTCTTTTGTGGACCGGCTCTTCGCCGACGTAGGCGACTGGCAATCGGTGGAAATGGACCTTTCCACGTTCAGCTCCCGCGTGGAACGATTGAAGGAGATTGTCGAAGGGGCCACCGACCGCAGCCTGGTTCTGGTGGACGAAATCGGGTCGGGCACAGACCCGGAAGAGGGTGCGGCCCTGGCGATGAGCGTCCTGGAGGAACTCACACGACGGGGAACCCGGACGGTCGTGACCACCCACCTCGGTGTCCTCAAGGCCTTCGCCCACCGAAACCCGGGTATGGAGAACGGCTCGATGGAGTTCGATCCCGAAACTCTCAGCCCCACCTACCGCTTCCGGGTGGGTATCCCTGGGTCGAGCTACGCCTTTGAGATTGCGGAGCGCCTGGGTTTGCCGGAGCAGATTGTGGAAGGCGCCCGGACCAAGGTGGGGGAAGAAAAACACCGGCTGGAGAGCCTCATTGTCGAGCTCGATCGGCGTCTTCAGGAGCTTTCGGAGCGGACTCGCAGGGCGGCGGAGCGCGAGGAGGAGCTGTCCAGGCTCAGGCAGCGGTACGAGGAGCTGGTGCAGGACCTCGAGAGGCGTCAGAAGGAGGCCAGGCGCCGCGCGCTTGAGGAAGCGGAGGAGATCCTTCGGGGCGCGAACGCGCTGGTGGAACGCACGGTCCGCGAGATACGGGAACGCCAGGCGGAACGGGAGGCGATCCGCGAAGCGAAACGTCGTCTCGAAGAACACAAGCGCCGGGTGCGGGAGGAGCTGAGCCGGTTGCGAGCGGAGGAGGGTCGGAAACCCGAGCCCTCCGCTGCGGAGGTGCCGCTCCGCGCCGGTGCCCGCGTCGTGTGGAAAAAGTTCGGAACGGAGGCGCTGGTGCTGGACGAGCCGGACACGGAGGGTCGTGTGCTGCTGGAAGCGGGGGCGGTCAAGGTACGTGTGCCCGTGACTGAGCTTGCCCCGGCGGGAGAAGAGCGCTCCCGGCCGGCGGGTGGTACCCGGTATCAGGTAGAGAGCTTGGCGGAGCTCAGCAACGAGCTGGACGTGCGTGGATTGACCGTCGACGAGGCGCTGGAGAAAGTGGACCGCTTCCTCGATGCGGCAGTGCTGGCGGGTTTCGAGACGGTTCGGATCATCCACGGCAAGGGGACGGGCCGACTCCGTTCCCAGATCCAGCGTTTCCTGAGCGGCGACCCTCGGGTGCGCAGCCGACGGCTCGGGGCCTGGAACGAGGGGGACGTGGGAGTGACCATCGTGGAGTTGAAGTACTGAGGACATCCGACTTGCCTTGAGATGCAACGAAAGAGGTCGCTACCGATGAAGCGCGAGTGGGCCAGACTGGGCACGGACTGGGACGAACACCTGCACGTAGCACTGGAGGCGGCGGACGCGGGAGCTGAGGCGCTGCGACGCTACGCCGGCAAGATTCAGGCGGAGGGCATCGACAAGAAGCGGACATTCGACTACGTGACAGAGGCCGACCTGAGTTCGGAGAGAGCGATCATCAGCATGATCCAGGAACGCTTCCCCGATCACTCGATCTACGCGGAAGAATCGGAGAAGTCGGAAGGAACCTACCGCTGGATCATTGATCCTCTGGATGGCACCACGAATTTCATTCACGGCTACCCCGTGTACGCCATTTCCGTCGCTCTGGAGTACCGAGGCCAGATTGTCGTGGGGGTGGTGCTGGATCCGACTCGCAACGAGTATTTCTACGCCGTCCGGGGCAGGGGAGCGTATCGGAACGGGGAGCGGATTCGCGTGTCGCAGCTCGGTGAGCCTTCACTTGGGCTCCTGACGACCGGCTTTCCCTTCCGTTCGAAAGACTTCACAGATCTCTACCTGCGCTCATTCAAGAAGCTCTTTGTGACGTTTTCCGGCATTCGCCGGGCTGGGGCGGTGGCGATCGATCTGGCCTACCTGGCCTGCGGCCGCTGCGAGGGTTTCTGGGAGATCGGACTCGCGCCGTGGGACATTGCGGCGGGAAGCTTGCTGATCGAAGAGGCAGGGGGGCGAATCACCGATTTTTCCGGTGGGGCAGACCACATCTGGACGGGCAACGTGGTGGCTTCCAATGGCCTCGTGCACGACGTGATCCTCGACGTGGTGCGGGAGGTGTTCGGTGGGGTGATCGACAGATAGGGGTGGTTCAGCGCGCGGAGGGACCGGGGACCGGGGGTCGAGCTGGGAGATCGACGTCGGGTCGGTTTTTTCGCCAACGATGTAGGGCACGCAGAGTTCGTGCTGGGAGGGGCTGGTACTGGCCCCGGGCATCTTAAGTCGGAAAGGACGAAGCCCGTGCGCAGCCGGATTTCCCGGTGCGCTGCTCTGGGGGGTGGGTCGCGGGTTGTGGACGTGGTTGAGAGGAGGGTGAAGCCATGAACTTCACGGCGCCGTGGGACAACACGGTGAAGGGACTGACGTGGGGCGTGATAGCCTTGTTGGCCGTCATCTACGCGGTGGTCTACGTGGCGATGCGGCGCGCCGGGGCGGAAGAGATCGGATGGGTCAGCTACCTGGTCCTCGGCGTGTTCGTGTTGATCGTGGCCGGCGCCTACGCCTTCGCGCCCCGGGGCTTTCGCATCGTGGGCGGAGAGGTACACATCGTACGTCCGCTCGGCCCCATCCGGATTCCCCTGCGTGAGGTGCAGGAAGTGCGGCGCCTGGATCGCAGCGAGATCGGGGGAGCCATTCGCACCATGGGGAGCGGCGGTCTCTTCGGTTTCTACGGCTTCTTCCGGAACAAGCGATTGGGGAACTTTCGGATGTACGTCACGGATCGGTCGAGGCTGGTTCTAGTGCGGGCAAACGGCACGTTCGTGCTGAGCCCGGATCGACCGGACGTGTTCGTGGAGACGGTGCGGAGCTACGTCGGCCAGAGCGGCTGAGCGGATACGGCGGTTTCTGCACACGACGGCGGAATGCGAGGCGAGCAAGTGGGCACTGTGCAACCGAGGATCGTGGTACACGGCGGAGCGTGGGACATTCCGGAAGACGAATTGCGAGCGCATGAAGAGGGGTGCCGGGCGGCGGCGGTGGCGGGTTGGCGGGTGCTGGCGCGCGGCGGCTCGGCGGTTGACGCGGTAGAGGTGGCGGTCCGTACGATGGAGGATGACCCCACTTTCGATGCGGGCGTGGGTGCGTTCCTGAATGCGGTGGGCGAGGTGGAACTCGACGCCGCGATCATGAGCGGGGCCGACTTGGCAGCGGGAGCTGTGGCAGCCCTGCGGCGGGTGCGTGCGGCGGTGTCCGTGGCCCGGGCCGTGATGGAACGCACGGAACACGTGCTTCTGGTCGGAGAGGGTGCTGCCCTGTTCGCCGAAGCGCAGGGCTTCCAACGTTGTCGGACTTCGGACCTGCTGGTGGGCCGCGAACTGGAACGTTGGCGCGCGATTCAAAAGCAACGGGGGTTCGATGTGCGGGCAGTTTTTTCCGGCAAGGGGCCCCACCCCAAGGGCACGGTGGGCGCCGTGGCGCTCGACCGCGCTGGCAACTTGGCGGCCGCCACTTCCACCGGCGGAACCCCGAACAAGATGCCCGGCAGAGTTGGTGATTCGCCACTGATCGGCGCCGGGACGTACGCCGACAACCGGACCGCGGCGGTTTCGGCCACCGGGTGGGGTGAGGGATTCATCCGGCTGGTCGTGGCTAAGACGATCTGCGACTTGATGGAGTTCGGGAAGTCCCCTGAGCAAGCAGCCGAGGAGGTGATGCGCCGGCTGGAAGAGCGAGTCGAGGGGGCCGGTGGCGTGATCGTACTGGACCGTTCGGGCCGGATGGTCATTCGCTACAACACCCCGAGAATGGCCCGGGCGTGGGTGAACGAAGAGGGGGAAGTGCAGAGCGCTGTCTGAGGCGAGGAAGTCCGAGCTGGGGTTTCGCGCGAGTTCGGCCTCACCGTTCGGGGGAGCGAACCTCGCTCAACTGGCGCTGGAGTTCAGCGTACTTTTTGCGCGCCTGCTCGAACAGGTGCTCGGCTCGGCTTTTCACACCGTCGCCGACGCGGGTCGAGAGAGCGGCTGAGACTGCCGCCAGCGCGCCTTCCAAGTCCCCCCGTTCTTGTCTGCACTGGGCCACTTTGAGGAGACAAATCAGTTCGTTGTACCCGCTGGACTTTGGTTCTCCCTTCAACCCTTGCAGGATCTGCGAGAACAACAGTTCGGCTTCCTTCCAGCGACCGAGCCTAAAACACGCCTCGGCGGCTGGCCAGAGGAAAAAACGGCTGCTGGGGAAGCGTTGTAGCCCTTCCTCGGCCCAACGGAGCGCTTCTTCCGGCTTCCCTGCGTCCAGCAGGACCCAGCACAGGTTGCTGAGGGCCGTCCAGCGCCCGAATCGGGTGCAGGGGATGGCTCGAACGATCCGGTCGATTCCCTCCTGGCGGCGATCGCTCACGAAGGGTAGCCAGGAGAGAAAGCGGAGGGCTTTGCCGCGCCAGTAGAGGAAACTGCCGATCCCCACGGCGGCGTCGCAATAGGTCGAGTCGAGTTCGAGGGCCTTCCGGTAGCCCGACCGTGCGGCGATGCCGTGTCTGTACGCGCTCAGATACCGGTGCTCCCGCAGCGCGAGGTAGGCGAGGTAGCCTTCGGCGGTGGCGAGCGAAAAGTAATCGTCGGCCGTCGGTCCGCGTTCGAGGCGACGGCGCGCCAGGTTCCGCGTGCTGTCGAGGAGCGCGAGGAACTCGTCGGAACGGGCGTAGTTCTCCAGATCCTGCATCTGGGCGTAGAGGCCCGCGGCCTGCAGCAGAATGGGCAGGGGATCGTCCGGCCACATCTCGCCGACGCGTCGGAACAACTCCTCCGCCCGCTGGTAGCGGTGCTCCACGGTGGCTTCGACGCCCTGCCGAAGAAGGGTGTTTCTGTCGACGCTCGGGGCCTGCGCGGTCGATCGGCGGGCAGTCGGCGGCGGGTTCGTCTGGGAGGTGGTGGAAGTCGGGTTCCAGAGCACGATGCCCGCTGCCAGAGCTACCACCCCGCGCCGGACGCGGGGCGTGGTGCACGCGGTCAGCATCATCCCTCCGGCCAGCCGTCCACGGGGAAGAGGCGATCCCCGGCGTCCCCAAGCCCCGGCACGATGTAGCCCTTCTCGTTCAATCCTCGATCCAGCGCGACCAAGTAGATGTTCACCTCTCCGGCGGCGGAGAGCTTCTTCACGCCTTCCGGTGCGCCCACGAGTGACAGGAAAGAGATGTTGTTAGCTCCTTTTTGTCGGAGCAGGTCCAGACAGGCGCAGGCCGTTCCCCCGGTGGCCAGCATGGGATCGAGCACGAACACGGGCCGATCCGAGAGTTGGGAAGGCAGCCTCTGGTAGTAGGTGACAGGTTCCAGCGTTTGCTCATCGCGGTGAATGCCCAGGAAGCCGACCTGCGTTTCGGGGAAGACCTGCAGGAACGTGGGCAGCATCCCCAGTCCAGCTCGCAGGATTACAACCCCCACGGGCAAGGTTTCCACGGCCAGGCCGTCCGTTTCGCCAATGGGGGTGGTGACACGTTGCAGGCGATAGTCCAGATTGTGGGACGCTTCCAGGATGAGGTGAAACGTGAGGTGATGCACCAGGGTTCGTACACGGCTCGGCGGAGTGTTCGCGTCGCGCATCAGATCCAGTAGACTGCGTGCGAGGTTGTTCTCAGAGACGTACACCCGGGACATGGGGCCCTCCTGAGCGTAGCGGGGATTTCCTTCATTAGTTTTTCTGGGGGACAAGTTATCTCTTTTGTCTCAGAGATGCAAGGCGGCGCGCAGGTCATCCCGATTGGGGGCGGCCTTCTTTGTGGGAGCCGCGTCCTGCGGCGA
>CAYXFI010000069.1:0-3320 GCA_964464205.1 uncultured Cytophagia bacterium | reverse complement strand
GCAGGTCATCCCGATTGGGGGCGGCCTTCTTTGTGGGAGCCGCGTCCTGCGGCGAGCGGGAAATCATCGGGAGCAGGTGCTCCCTTCTACCGACGGTCGGGCGCGCGGGTCGGGCGAAGGTAGGAGGCACGTCCTCGTGCCGATGGGGTGGTGTGGGGAGTCTGTAGGAGCCGCGGCTCGCGGCAAGTGAGGTCGGGCTGCTCTACCCCCGCGTATTCTTCGGAACGGTGCGGGTCAAATCGCGAGCGGGAGCTTCCTCCTACCTCGGGGGCGGGTGAGGGGGGGAATGGTGGCTGCCGGTGTGGCAGCCTTTGCGATCCCGGTGTTGTCTGCCTGTCGGTTCCGCGTCTCGCAGCAAGAGAACCGCCCCGCGGGTGGCCCCGAGGCCGGTTGGCGGCCGCGGCCGCGGTGGCGAGCACCCATCGCCGCCAGAGGCGGCTCCCGCAACCCTTCCCTTTGTTTTGTGGGAGCCAGGTCTCTTCGCGAACGCGGGAGGCGCTGCCAATCAGGTGCAGGAGCTCGCTTCTACCTCAGGTTGCGCTCGTCGGAGTCAGTAGGAGGCAGGTCCTCCTGCCGATGGAGAGACTATTGGAAGAAACCTGGAGAACGGATACCCATCGGCACCGGAGGCGTTTCCCATAATCCAGATCTTCCCTTGTGGGAGCCGCGTCTCATGGCGAGAAGAATCGTCAAGGCGCGCGTTGGGGTGCGTAGGAGGCACGTCCACGTGCCGAGGGGGTGGTGTGGGGGGCGAAACTCGTACGGCGGTCGGATTACCCAAAGGTAGAAGGGGCGTCCTCGTCCCGAGGGGGTGGTGGGGAAAGGCGGGAAGCGAACGATAAGCACCGCGTGGGGTTGCCCGGACAATCGTTGTTTGTTTCGGGCGAGCCACGTGGGGTCAATCGCGAGCAGGAGCTTGCTCCTACCTCCGGGGCGCCGGTCAGAGGGCCGATTTCCGTGCCGGATGCCTCGGTCGGGGGCATCAATCGCCGCCAGAGGTGGCCCCTACAACCCTCCGGTTGCCGCTCGTTCCCTCCTTCTGTCGCCTCTTCGCGGGCGGGGCTGCGGCTTTCCGTGGGCCCAGCTCGGTTCTAAGCATCGAAATCGGACTTTGCCAAAGGTTCGCAGGAGCTTTGACGATAATCGTGGTAGCGCGTGCGTTTGCCAGGGGCTAGTCCCGCCCTTGGAAGACAGGGCTGTGCGGAAGCTGGTAGCTGCCGGCACGGTAAGATCCAAGTTCTGGCGGCGAAGGGGCGAGGCGGGTCGAACGACGCCCCGCAGTGATTCGGTCGCCGTTCGCCCGGAATGTTGATCGGGCAAGATCCGCAAGCGAGGAAACGTGTGAGCTCACACGACGTACACTTTCCGCCTGCGGTGCGCAGGTGGACAGCCGTAGTGCTGGTGTGGCTTCTTCAGGCCGTTGCCTTCGCGGTCGTGGCGGGCTGGCGGGCGCCGGCCCCAGCCCTGATCGTGTTCGCCGTGATCCTCGGCCTCACCGGGACGCTGGTGTACAGCCTGTTCCCGGCTGGGGGAGACGGATCAACCGACGGGCATTCGGACGAGCGGGCGAGCGCCCGGGCCATTGTGCGCCGCGATCGCGCCGAGACCGAACTTCGCAAGGCCCTCTACGACCTGCGCAACTTGTTCGCCGTTTCGGTGGATCTGAGCAGCGTCCACCAGGTCGAGGAGCTGTGCCGTTCGTTGCTGTTGCACCTTCTCGGTTTTCTGCGGGCGGATCGCGCCGCCGTGTTGCTCCCCGAGGAACGGGGCGATCTGCATTTCCGCCGTCGCTTCGGTCGCGGCATTGACGAGACGACGCTCAATGGGTTGGAAATCGATAGCCGCGCACCGGAATTCCAGGGGGCGACCTCCGTGGGCGGACCGCTGCATTTCGAAGGAAGAAATCGCTTCGAAAGCCATCTGATGGCGGCCGGATTTGCGTTGCTCACGCCCCTTTCCCATTCCGGCGCCCTCGAAGGCCTGCTGCTGCTCGGGCCCAAGATCTCCGGGTCGGCCTACACCGAATGGGAGCTGCAACTGCTCTCCTTGCTGGCCAACATGGCTTCCGTGGCGGTGGCGAATGCCCGGTTGTACCGCGAGCTGGAGGAGAGCGCCATCACCGACGCGCTCACGGGACTCTTCAATCGCGGGCATTTCGACCGGCGGTTGACCCAGGAGGTGGCGCTGGCACGCCGGCTGGGCATCCCTCTGAGCTTAGTGCTGGTGGACATCGACCATTTCAAGAGCTACAATGATGCCTACGGTCACCCGGCTGGAGACGCATTGTTGCGTCGGGTGGCGGAAGTGATGAAAGGGACCAGTCGGGAAACCGACATCTGGGCGCGGTACGGAGGTGAGGAGTTCGCGGCGATTCTGCCCGGCGTGGACAAGAGCGGCTCGCGGGCGTTCGCGGAACGGGTGAGGCTGGCTGTGCGCTCGCTGGGGATCGTGGGCCCCGATCGGCGGAAAGTCACGGTGAGTCTCGGCGCCGCCACGTTCCCGGAGGACGCGACCCTGGTGACCGAGCTCATCGTGCGAGCGGATCGGGCTCTGTACGCCGCCAAGCATGCCGGACGGAACCGCGTGGTACTCTACTCCGAGATCGCTCACTGAGGAAGGGCCTCGCCCGCGTTCGGACTCGACACTGCTCCGCGTCTCGTAGCCCCCTGACCGAGGAGTGACGTGCCCTCGACCATGAAGGACGCCGGAAGCCGGGCAACGGACAGGATTCCCCTCCTGCCTCCAAGGTACCGGCTGCGCCGATGGGTGGATCTGCGTCGCGATGAGAAGCCCTTTCTTGCGAATGCGGTCCGGAATTGTAGGCGGCGGTTGGAAGCCCGCACAGACATCGTTTCGACCCCACCGCAAAGGTATGTTAAAACTTGGAAACAATCCTAAAGTTGCCTTGACGAGCCTGCGTCGCTTTCGTAGATTTGCCACGGGAGGTGCCGGGTAGGGTGTGGGGTCCAGTGCGGTTGTGCGTCGTCCGAGGCCGACACAGTCCGCGAAGAATCCACCTATCTCGACCCGACTCTCGCCACATTGCCCTTCCGCTCCATCCTGCGCCGTTAGCTTTCCCTCCTGACGATGGGTCGATACTCTCCACGACAAGCGCACAAATGAGCGAGTCCTCGCTACGGATCGCGGCCGAGCCCGGAGTCCATCTGTTCTCGGCGTGAGGCCTGGGGCTTTGCACCTAGCTGGCATCCCAAGCATAAGTGTGCTTTGGACCCAACGTCAGGAGGGAGCCATGGACATCGCATTGAACCCAAATGCGGAAAGTGAACCAAGCTCGAACGAGCAACGACGTTGACGGGGCG
>CAYXFI010000068.1:0-13647 GCA_964464205.1 uncultured Cytophagia bacterium | reverse complement strand
GTGATGACGCCGGGCGACCTGAATTCCGGGTCGGATCGGGTGGCCTGGGTGTCGGAGCGCATGCCCGAGTACGACGTGGTTGCCAACATCCAGGGAGATGAGCCCCTTCTCAAGCCCGAGGTTCTCGATACCGCGGTGAGGGCGGTCCTGGAGGACCCCCGTACCGAAGTGGCAACCTTGGCCCGGCCGGTCGAGGATCCCGCCGAGCTGGACAACGTGAATACGGCGCGGGTGGTGGTGGATCACGAAGGATTTGCCCTCTACTTCAGTCGTGCCGTGATTCCCTACTGTCGGGATGTGCCGGACGTGCACCAGTGGCCGGAGCACCATGTGTACCTCGACCAGATCGGCCTGTACGTGTACCGGCGCTCGGCCCTGCTTCGCTTCGCTTCGTTGCCCCCGAGCTCGCTGGAAAGGGTGGAGAAACTCGAGCAACTACGTCTGCTGGCAAACGGCGTGCGCGTGAAGGTGTGTGTGGTCAACGTACGTCCGATCTGCGTGGATACACCCGAAGATCTGGAAGTGGTTCGCAGGATTGTGGAGAATCAGGGGCTCGGCGGGGGCGCTCCCGTGGGCGACAATTCACGAGGGGTTTGAACATGTCCGACGGCCAGACCAAGTACATCTTCGTGACCGGGGGTGTGGTGAGCTCGCTGGGCAAAGGCATTGCCTCGGCCTCCATCGGGCGCTTGCTGAAAGCGCGTGGGCTCGACGTGACCATCCTCAAGTTCGATCCGTACATCAACGTGGATCCGGGCACTCTGAGCCCCTACCAGCACGGCGAGGTCTACGTGACCGACGACGGGGCGGAGACGGACCTGGACCTCGGCCACTACGAACGCTTCATTGACGAAAACATGTCCCGGAAGAACAACGCCACAACCGGGCAGATCTACTACACCGTGATCATGCGTGAGCGCCGGGGCGACTACCTTGGCAAGACGGTCCAGGTGATCCCGCACATTACGGATGAGATCAAGCGCTACATCCGGGATGTGGGGCGCAATGGGCGCCGGAAGGACGTGGTGATCGTGGAAGTCGGCGGCACCGTCGGCGACATCGAGAGTCTGCCGTTCCTGGAGGCGATCCGCCAGTTCTGCCTGGAGGAGGGCCACGAGAACACAATGAACGTCCACCTCACCTTGGTGCCCTACGTGCGCGCCGCGGGCGAGTACAAGACCAAACCCACGCAGCACTCGGTAATGCGCCTGCGGGAAATCGGAATCCAGCCCGACATGCTGCTCTGCCGCGTGGAGACCCACCTCAGCGAGGAATTGCGTGAGAAAATCGGGCTGTTCTGCAACGTGCCGAAGGAGTTCGTGATCGAAGCGCGGGACGTTGAGTCGATCTACGAAGTGCCGTTGATTTTCGAGGAGAACGGCGTTGCGGAGAAGATCGTGCGGCGGCTGGGAATCGAGTGCGGCCCGCCCGATCTGAAGTCGTGGCGGGAATTCGTGTACAAGATCAAGAACCCTTCGGCTTTTGTGCGCATCGCCATCGTTGGCAAGTACACGGAGTTGCACGACTCGTACAAGAGCATCGTGGAGGCCTTCGTTCACGCCGGCGTGGAGAACGATGCCCGAGTGGAGCTCAAATGGGTGTCTTCCGAGATTCTGGAAAAGCGTTCCCCTGCGGATTACCTGTCGGATGTGGCGGGAATCCTCGTACCCGGCGGTTTCGGCGAGAGGGGCATCGAGGGGAAGGTGCGAGCAGTGCAGTACGCGCGCGAGAACAAGGTGCCTTTCTTCGGGATCTGTCTGGGATTGCAGGTGGCTGTGATTGAGTTCGCCCGCCACGTGTGCGGGCTCGAGGGAGCCCACAGCCGGGAATTCGAGGAAGAAACTCCGCATCCGGTGATCGACCTGTTGCCGACGCAGGTGAACATCGAGAACCTGGGCGGCACGATGCGGCTCGGGGCTTACCGCTGCAAGATCAGGCCAGGAACCCTGGCGTACAAGGCCTACGGCGCGACGGAGGTCAGCGAGCGGCACCGTCACCGCTACGAGTTCAACAACCCCTACCGGGAACAGATGCAGAAATGCGGCCTGGTGATCAGCGGCGTGAACCCCGACATGGACCTGGTGGAGATCATCGAGCTCGAGAATCATCCGTGGTTTTTGGGCGTGCAGTTCCATCCCGAGTTGAAGAGCCGGGCTCTGCGCGCCCACCCCTTGTTCCGCGAGTTCGTACGTGCAGCGCTGGAGTACAAGGCGCGGCGGCAGGCAGTGGACGGCGTGACCCGGGCGGCTGCGTCCGAGTAGACTGAACTCCCCGATTTTCGCAGTAATCTGACCGTTCTGTCCGCAATGCCGAGGTAGCCCAGCACGGAAGGGAGAACAGAATTGGCGGCGAGGGAAGTACGGATTGGTGAAGTGACCGTCGGCGGACCGGCGCTGGTGCTGATCGCTGGTCCGTGCGTGATCGAGTCGGAGGAACTGGCGCTCCAGACGGCCGAGGAGATCCGAAGGATCGCAGAGCGCGTCGGGATGCCGTTCATCTACAAGTCTTCGTTTTTGAAAGACAATCGTTCCTCCGTGGAGTACTACCAGGGTCCTGGACTGGAAGAAGGGTTGCGCATCCTTCAGAAGGTGAAACGCGAAGTCGGCGTCCCCGTGCTCTCGGACGTGCACGAGTCGTGGCAGGCCAAGCCCGCGGCTGAAGTGCTGGACGTGCTCCAGATCCCGGCGTACCTGTCGATGCAGACCAGTCTCGCTATGGCGGTGGCCCGCACGGGAAAGCCGGTGAACGTGAAGAAAGGCCAGTTCCTGGACCCACGCGACATGGAGAAGGTGGTTGGCAAGATCCGCAGCCAGGGCAACGATCAAATCATCCTGACGGAACGGGGTTCGTTCTTCGGGTACCGCAATCTGGTGGTCGACATCCGCTCGCTCCCGATCATGCGCAACCTGGGCTACCCGGTGGTCATCGACGCTACGCACGCGGTACGGAACTACGGTGTGCCCTCGGCCGATCCGCGCGGGGGGAGCCCGGAATTCGTGCCGTACATCGCGAGAGCGGCGGTGGCTGCCGGCGTGGACGCGGTGTTCATTGAGACGCACCCGAATTGCTCCGAGGCCCTGTGCGATGCGTCGAGCATGTGGCCTTTGGACAAGCTGGAAGCCCTTCTGAAGCAGCTCGTGGCTATCCACCAGCTCGTGCGCGAAAGTGGGGAGCTCTGAAAAGCGGGAGCGTGGTGGAGAGCCGGGGCGGCGGTCGAAGCTGCGAGGAGAGACTGACGTGGGCACATCGGCGGCGTTGCAGCAGGTGTCGGATGCTTCGGAGGATCAGAACTGGCGGCAGGAAAGCCTGGAGATCGCCCGGCGAGTGCTGACCACAGAGGCCGAGGCTGTGGCACGCCTTCGCGATCGCCTAGGCGAGTCTTTCCTGAAAGCTCTGGATTTGCTGTACCATTGCCGGGGCCGCGTGATCGTGACCGGCATCGGCAAATCGGGAATCGTGGCGCGCAAGATCGCCTCCACCCTCGCCAGCACGGGTACGGCCTCGTACTACCTGCACCCATCGGAGGGCATGCACGGCGACATCGGCGTGGTGATGAAGGACGACGTAGTGGTGTGCGTGTCCAAGAGCGGCAACACGGATGAGCTGACCAAGCTCATCCCGATTCTGAAAAAGATCGGTGTGCCCATCATCACCCTGACGGGAAACCTGCGTTCGGCCCTCGCGCTGAAGAGCGACGTGGTGCTGGATGTGGGGGTAGAGGAAGAGGCGTGTCCGTTCAATCTGGCCCCCACGGCCAGCAGTACCGCCGCCCTCGCGATGGGAGACGCGTTGGCGGTCGCTCTGGTCCACCGGCGCGGTTTCCGACCGGAGGACTTTGCCTTCTTCCACCCCGGTGGCAGCCTGGGGCGGCAACTCACCCTCCGGGTGGAAGACGTGATGTTCACCGACGACGCGGTGCCGAAGGTGGGGCTGGGCGCTCCGCTGCAGGAGGTGATCTACGAGATTGCTCGCAAGCGTTTCGGCAGCACTTGCGTGGTGGATAGCGATGGCCGGCTGGCGGGCATCATCACGGACGGCGACCTGAGGCGGTTGCTGCAGCGGACGCGAGACATCTGGCATCTCCAGGCGAAAGACATCATGACCGCCAGGCCCAAAGTGGTCGAGGTGGGGGCGATGGCGGTCGAGGCGCTCCACCTGATGGAGGAATTCAACATCCTGCAGGTCATCGTGGTCGACGCCGAGAGGCGGCCCGTGGGCATGATTCACCTGCACGACCTTCTGGAGGCGGGTCTGAGCTGACGGGTTCGACAAGTGAGGCGAACATTCCGGAAAGAGCGCTTGCTGTTTCTGCTGTTGGTTGGGGGCGCTCTAGTCGTGGGTCTGGCGTGCAGCCGGACCGCCCAACCGACAGTGGAACAAGCCGAGCTGGACCGGCTGCCGGACCAGGAGGGATGGGACTCCGTTGTGGAGATCACCGAAGACGGTAGACTCCAGGCCGTGATCCGCTACGGCCACATGTTGCATTGGCCCAAGGAGAAGCTGTACACCTTTGGCGAGGGGGTGGAAGCCGACTTCTACAATCCCGACGGCAGCCACGCAAGCCACGCCCGCGCCGACAGCGCCGTCATGCAAGAGGAGACGAACGTCGTGGATGCCTACGGACGCGTAGTGGTCGTGTCGGACAGCGGGATCGTGTTGCGAACGCAGCATCTTCGCTGGTTGCCCGAGGAGGGTAAGGTGCGGTCGGACAAGCCGGTGCGAATCACGACGGCGGAGGGGGATACGCTCTACGGCGTCGGTTTTGAGTCTGACGCCGATCTGGGACGTTGGAAGATCTTCGAACCGCGAGGGGTGAGTAGCAAGCGTGTGGACCTCGAGGCGCTAGGCGACGAAGGCGTGAAAGACGAAGGCAAACAATGAACCTGTGGAAGCGTGCCAGACCGCTCGTGGTTCTGTGGCTTGTCGCCTCTGCCGGCGCTTTCGGGCAGAGCCAGCCGCGGGAACGCCTGGAGCTGGTACACGCCGACGCCCTCGAGGGCGAGCGCGTGGGAACCGTGACCGTACGGCGTCTCGAGGGGAACGTGTTTTTCCGCCAGGGTGAGGCGGAGATGCGGTGCGACCGCGCGGTCCAGTACGTGGAAGATGAGCGGGTCGTGTTCCGCGGTCATGTGGTGTTCACGCGACCGTCGCAGACGCTCCGTGCGGAGAAGATCGAGTACCTCGCCGGGAAGCGCGAGGAATGGGCCGAGGGCGGAGTGGTTGCCCGGGATAGCCTGAGAGAATTGCGCTGCAACTGGCTGCACTACGAGGAGATCCCGGAATTCGGGCTGGCCGTCGGGGATGTGGTTCTGAAGCACCACGGCACTCGCGTCAGCTTGTACGCGGATACAGTGGCCTATCAGCGCGCCGAAGGCTGGGCGGAGGGCTGGGGAAGTCCGAGGATCGTCCAGGAGGACTCGTTGGGAAATCCGGTTTTCACCCTGACCGGATCGCGGGTGCGCTGGGAGCAGGATTCCCGGAAGTTCGTCGCCCTCGGTCGTGTGCAGATTGAGCAACGGGGATCGTGGGCTACATGTGACTCGCTGGTGTACTTCCGCGAGCCGAATGTTGCAATCCTGTCCGGACATCCCGTGACTTGGCGGCGCTGGGAGCGCATGGCGGGCGTGGAAATGGAATGGCATTTTGAGGGAGACACTCTGCGCGAGGTGTACGTGAGGGGTAGGGCTGCCGTGGTTACCGAGGCCGACACGGTGCGGCCCGGGTCGCGCCGGAACGTGGTGAAGGGCGACACGATTCGCATCGTCTTCGAGGCGGGGGAGCCGAAGACGGTGCACGTCCGCGGGCGCGCCATCAGCCTGTACTACCTGTTCGAAGACTCCGAGCCGAAAGGCGCCAATTGGGTCCTGGGCGACGAGATCGTGCTGTGGGTGAAGGCCGGGCAGGTGCAGCGAGTACGAATCATCGGCGATCCGGAGCCGGCCGAGGGGCGCTATTACCCTGAGAGAGTGGTGCAACTGGCCCCCAAGCCCGCGGAGGCTGCGGATCTCACATTGCCTGGCCAGGGGCGCTGAGATGGGGGAAGCGGTAACGACCGAGAGACAGACGGCAGCGGAACAGACGGCTTGGAACGAGCGGCCCCAAGCTGTGTTGCGCGCCGAGAATCTGGTGAAGGTCTACGGCAAGCGCCGGGTTGTGAATCAGGTGTCGCTCGTCGTACGGCAGGGGGAGATCGTCGGGCTCCTCGGGCCAAACGGCGCTGGCAAGACGACGACTTTCTACATGATCACCGGTTTCATCCGGCCCTCCGCCGGACGGATTTTCCTGGATGAGCGGGACATCACGGGACTCCCCATGTACAGGCGCGCCCGATTGGGCATCGGCTACTTGTCGCAGGAGCCGAGCATCTTCCGTGGGCTCACGGTGGAACAGAACCTTCTGGCGATCCTCGAGACGTTGCCCTTGTCGAAGACGGAGCGACGCGAACGGCTCCAGAAATTGCTCGAGGAGTTGAACGTGGCGCATCTGGCGAAGAGCAAAGCCTACAACCTGTCCGGTGGGGAGCGACGCCGGGTGGAGATCGCTCGCTCGCTGGTCACGAATCCCAAGTTCATGCTGCTGGATGAGCCCTTCGCCGGAGTGGACCCGATCGCAGTGCAGGACATTCAAAACATCGTCCGCGACTTGAAACGACGCGGGATCGGGGTGTTGATCACGGATCACAACGTCCGAGAAACGCTGTCCATCACGGATCGCGCCTATCTGATGTACGAGGGAACGGTGCTGAAAGAGGGGAGTGCGGAATTCCTGGCCAACGACCCGGAGGCGCGCAGGCTGTACCTGGGCGATCGCTTCCGTCTCGACCGGTGAAGCGCTGGAAGAAGGGAGGCATGGCGCGGCTGTACGCTGAGATCCTCCAGGCGGCCGCGATCCTCGGGTTGTATTTGTTGCAAAGATCTTCATTTGGTTTCGAGAGGAGAAGTTTGTAGAATGGGACTGCGACGGGTCCCGCGGGCCTGTGCAGATCGAGACGTGAAGTGGACGACGTTGAGGAGGGCGTGAGACAACGCGAATTGCTACGGTGATTGTGGAGAAGGTGGTGCGGTTATGGTAGGGCTATCGCAGAGGCTACAACTTCAACAGAAACAGTCTCCTCAGCAGGTACTGCTTTCGACCCTGCTCCAGCTGCCGATGATGGCGCTCGAGCAGAAGATCCGTCTCGAACTGGAGACGAACCCGCTGCTCGAGATTGAGCAAGAGCAGGAGCTCGAAGAGGAGATGAGCGAGGATCTCGAGGCGAAGCTGGAGGAGGAACCCATTCCCCAGCCCGAGGAAGAGAAGGCCCAAGGGGAATCGGAGGAGGAAGAGGAAGAAGAGACGGTGCCGGAGGTTTCGGAAGAACCCCCAGCCGAGGAAATCGACTGGGAAGAGATCCTCAACGACATCGACAACTACCAGCCCTACATTCCCCGCGAGAAGGACACGGAGGAGTTCGAGCGGCCCGAGGTTCAGCAGGAGTCACTGACGGACTACTTGCTGGGTCAGCTCCGGCTCACCGACCTCAACGAGACCGAACGCCTGATCGGCGAATACATCATCTGGAACATCAACTCCTCCGGCTATCTCTCAATGGACGTGGAGAGCATCGCCGAGGCCCTCGACGTCGATGTAGAGCAGGTGGAGAAGGTGCTGGAGGTCATCCAGCATTTTGACCCACCTGGCATCGCCGCGCGCAATCTCCAGGAGTGCCTGCTGATCCAGTTGCTGGAGAAGGAGAATCGCGACGAACTCGCCCTCGAGATCGTGCGGGATCATTTCGACGACCTGGTGAACCGGCGTTTCGAGAAGCTGGCGAAGAAGCTGAACGTACCTGTGGAGCGAATCGGCGAGGCGCTGGAAGAGATCCGTAAGCTGAATCCGAAGCCGGGCGAGGGCTACGTCTCCCTGGAAAACCACTACATCATTCCCGATTTGACCGTCACCAAAGAGGACGGGGAATTCAAGATCACCCTCAATGACTGGCACATTCCCAATCTGCGGATCAATCACCAGTACCGCAAGCTCCTGATGGACAAGAGCAAGAGCTCGCGGGAGGCTCGGGAGTACATTCGCAAGCGGCTGGAGTCCGCGCGCTGGCTCATCAACTCGATTCACCAGCGCCGGGCCACCATTCTCCGGGTGATGGAGGCCATCGTTCGGCGGCAGCGGGATTTCTTCGAGCACGGCCCAGAGCACCTGAAGCCGATGGTGCTGAAGGACATCGCCGACGACATCGGTATGGACATTTCCACGGTGAGCCGCGTGACCAGCGGCAAATACGTGCAGACGGATTGGGGGATTTTCGAACTGAAGTACTTCTTCAGCGAAGGACTGAGGAGTGACGACGGTGAGGAGGTATCGAACAAGACGATCAAGCAGCGGATCAGGCAGATCATCGAGAACGAGGACAAGAAGAAACCGCTGAGCGATCAGGAGATCGCGGATCTGCTCAAGAAAGAGGGACTGAACGTAGCCCGCAGGACGGTGGCCAAGTATCGTGAGCAGATGAGCATTCCGGTGGCGAGGTTGCGGAGGGGGATCTGAGGCAGCCGCGTGAGTGTTTTCCTCGAGGCCTGATTTTGCAAAGCTTGTAGACCCAATTGGTGGCGCTTGGCGCCACGAGTCGAGCCGCAGCGGTGAGGACACCGGACGGACGTGAGCTTTCACGGCTGTGGGCTTTAGCGGTGGTCCTCGGGCAGGGGCGCGGAGTTCGCGGAGGGTCTTGGGAGTGAAGCTGGGACCTTCTCCGAGGGTGTGGAGTTTTCTTGCGTCGTCGGCGAAGGTACCTGGACTTTGCACTGGCGTAAGCGCGTGTGCAGAACGCGCCCGGAGATCTCTGACGCCCCGCGGGTGGACATTGAAGCAGATGCGACCAGCATTCAGAGAGTCGGGTGGGGACCGCTGGCCATTGTGCGCATGGACCATTTGCGGATGGCCGGCCATCAAAAGAACGGAGTGTGATCTTGAGGTGTCACAACAGCCTTCTGGGCTGTTCAGATGCGGGGAGGGCCTGCGGTTCGGCTCGCAGGTTCACCGTTAGAATCGTGCGGATGGTTGGGCGGTGAGGCAGGATATGCGTAGGAGGAGCTTCCACGCGACGACCATCATCGGCGTGCGCCGGAATGACCACGTGGCCCTCGGCGGCGACGGCCAGGTGACCTACGGCGAGACCATCGTCAAGCACGGCGCCAAAAAGGTGCGCAAGGTTTACGACGGCAAGGTGCTCGCGGGGTTCGCCGGCTCGGCGGCTGATGCATTCACCCTCTTCGAGCGATTTGAGGAGAAGCTCGAACAGTTCAAGGGGAACCTGGGTCGTGCCGCCGTGGAGCTGGCCAAGGATTGGCGGACAGATCGCTACCTACGCCGACTCGAGGCGCAGCTCATCGTGATGGACCGGGACCACACGTTCCTGATTTCCGGCAACGGCGATGTACTGGAACCCGATGACCAGATCGTCGCCATTGGCACTGGAGGCGGATACGCCACAGCGGCGGCCCGTGCTCTCCTGCGCCACACGGATATGACCGCGGAACAGATTGTGGAAGAGTCGCTCAGGATCGCGTCAAGCATCTGCATCTACACCAATGGGAACTTCACGATTGAGAAACTTTGAGGGACACTTCGACGAGCAGGTGTCGCTGGCGAGCGCGGCCGGACGCAATCGGCAGTTGGAAAGAGAGCGCCGCATGCGCGAGCTGACACCGGAGGAGATCGTCCGGGAGCTGGACAAGTACGTGATCGGGCAGGAGAAAGCGAAGAAGTCGGTGGCCATCGCACTGCGCAACCGCTGGCGCAGGCTGCAGGTCCCCGAGAGGCTTCGGGAGGAGATCCTGCCCAACAACATCATCCTGATCGGCCCCACAGGTGTGGGGAAGACGGAGATCGCCCGCCGTCTGGCACGCCTGGCGAACGCCCCCTTTATCAAAGTGGAGGCTTCGAAATACACCGAAGTGGGCTACGTGGGCCGTGATGTCGAGTCGATCATCCGCGACCTGACCGACATAGCCGTGAACATGGTGCGGATGGAGCGGATGGAGGAAGTGCGGCCCGTCGCCGAGTCGATGGCCACGCAGCGGCTGTTGGAAATGCTGCTTCCTCCTCCGAAGAAACGGCGGCGACGCTCGAACGCGGACGAGGAGACCTGGCAGGAGCGCCGGGAACGATGGTTGCGCACGCGCGCTAAGCTGCGGGAGAAACTGCTCGCGGGAGAGCTCGACGATCGCTACGTAGAGCTCGAGGTCCCGGTGGAGTCCCAACCGGTGATGCAGGTCGTGACGCCCATGGGGGTGGAGGAGCTGGGCTTCAATTTCGACGAAGTCCTCGAGTCCGTGTTCCCCAAACGCACCAAACGCCGCCGGATGACGGTGGACGAAGCCCGCCGCTACCTGATCCAGGAAGAGTCCGAGAAGCTGGTGGACATGGACGAGGTGGTGCGCGAGGCCATTCACAGGGTGGAACAGTCCGGCATTGTGTTCCTGGACGAGATCGACAAGCTGGTCGGCTCAGACGGCGGAGTGGGCCCGGACGTGTCGCGAGAGGGTGTGCAACGGGACCTGCTCCCCATCGTGGAGGGCTGCAGCGTGATGACCAAGTACGGCATGGTCCGTACCGACCACATCCTGTTCATCGCTGCGGGAGCCTTCCACAACGCCAGACCTTCGGATCTGATCCCTGAGCTACAGGGGCGTTTCCCCATTCGCGTGGAGCTCCAACCCCTCACGGCCAACGACTTCGTGCGGATCCTGACCGAGCCGGAGAACGCGCTGATCAAGCAGTACAAGGCTCTGCTGGCCACCGAAGGCATTGACGTCCACTTCACGGATTCCGCGATCCGCGAGATCGCGAAGACCGCCAGTGAAGTGAACGAGCGGGCGGAGGACATTGGCGCGCGAAGGCTGCACACGGTAATGACCACCTTGCTCGAGGATCTTCTTTTCCAGGCCCCGAGCCTGGGGAAAAGGGAAGTGGTGATCGACAAGCGCAAAGTCAGGAAAGTGCTGAGGGAAATCGTAGAGGACGAAGACCTGAGCCGGTACATCCTGTAAACACGAGAGGCTGCGCGTTGAAGAAGGATTTTCTCGCAATCACGGATCTTTCGCGGGACGAGATCGAACACATCTACTCGCTGAGCCATGAGCTGAAGGGAAGAGTTCACAGCGGCAAGCCGCACGCTCTGCTCGCGGGCAAAGTGCTGGCGATGATCTTCCAGAAGCCGTCGGCGCGCACGCGGGTGTCCTTCGAAACCGGCATGGTTCAGCTCGGCGGACACGCCATCTACCTGGCGCCTTCAGACATCCAGATGGGAAAGCGGGAGAGCACGGGCGACATCGCCCGGGTGCTCAGTCGCTACTGCGACGCAATTATGGCCCGCGTGTTCGGCCACAGGGACGTGGTGGAACTGGCCGCCTACGCCAGCGTGCCGGTGATCAACGGCTTGAGCGACCTCCTGCATCCCTGTCAGGTTCTCTCGGACCTCTTCACGATCGGCGAACATTTGGGTCGTACGGAGGATTTCGTACTAGCCTGGGTGGGCGACGGGAACAACGTGTGCAATTCCTGGCTCAACATGGCCACCCGGTTCCGCTTCTCCCTCCGGTTGGCCATCCCCGAAGGTTACGATCCGGACCCGGAAATCATGGCCAACGCGAAGAAGGCCCGGCTAAGTGAGATTGCGATCTTCCGCGATCCGAAGGAGGCGGTGAAAGGGGCCGACGTCATTTACACGGATGTGTGGGCGAGCATGGGGCAGGAGGCCGAAGCCGCGGAACGGAAGCGGGTGTTCCAGTCCTACCAGGTCAATGACGAACTGATCAGCTACGCCAGTTCCGACGTGAAAGTGATGCACTGCCTGCCCGCCCACCGCGGGGACGAAATCACCGATGAGGTGATGGACGGCGAGCACTCGATCGTCTTCGACCAAGCCGAGAATCGGCTGCACGTGCAGAAAGCTTTGCTTGTCCACTTGCTCAAGGCGGACTGAGACGTCGCCTCTCTCGGCCGGGCTGCGGAGCTGAACCGACCGGTGGGAACGGATGCAGGGCTTCGAACTACCTCGACTCGAAGAAAAGACGGTTGAGGCGATACGCTACACCGACGCCTTCGAGCAGCGGTGGGAAGAGTTCGTACGTCGGGCCAACAACGGCACCATTTTCCACCTCCGTCGTTTCCTCCGCTACCACCCGCCGGAGCGTTTCCGCGACCACTCACTGGTTTTCCTGAAAGAAGGCAAACTCCTGGCGCTGTTCCCGGCCGTGGAGCTGGAGCGCGAGGGGAAGCGTGTGCTGGCCAGCCACGCTGGTGCCTCCTACGGGGGATTTGTCGTGCGCAGCAATCTGTCCCTGAGGGATGCTTTCCGGCTGGTCGGGTCTCTCGATCGTTACGCCGCGCGGGAAGGATTCGACGCGGTGGAACTGACCCAGCCGCCCACCGTGTACCTGCAGCGCCCGAGCAACTACCTGGATTTCGCCCTGATGCAAAATGGGTTCGCGTACAAGAAGCGCGAGGTGTCCAGCGTGGTGCCGCTGGATTTTGGACCGGACGACGTCTTCTCGGTCTTTTCCGAGAGCTCTCGGCGGGCGGTGCGGCGTGCGATGAAACACGGACTCGTCGTGCGCGAATCCGACGAATTCGACGTTTTCTACCGGATTCTCAAGAAAAACCTGTCCCTGCGCCACAACGTTCAGCCCACCCACACCCTGGAAGAATTGCTGCGCTTGAAACGACTCTTTCCTGAGGAAGTGCAATTGTACGGCGCCTACCTCGGGGACCGGATGGTCGCCGGAGTAGTGCAATTCGTGTGCAATCCGCGTGTAACTCTGGCATTCTACATCAGCCACGATGAAGACTACCGCGAGTATCGCGGTGTCAATCTGCTCTTCTACGAGATCATCCGGAAGGCTGTGCTCGACGGGTTCCGATTCCTGGATTTCGGGATCTTCACCGTAAACATGGATCCCAACTGGGGGTTGGCCCGGTTCAAGGAAAGCTTCGGGGCGCAGGGTGTGTTTCGGGACACGTGGCGGAAGGCGTACGCGTAGGACGAGGGACGAATACCCAACGACATCCTGCGATCTGCTGAGCTCCGGTGGGATTCGCGCAGAGGCGGCGAAAAACAGCTTCGGTAAAGGGCAAGGCTTCTCGGCGGGGGTAGATTGGGGTTTCCCTAATGGGTAGTACGGTCCGACCAGTAAGCGATCCGAGGGAAACCCGGGAGGTGGGAACGGAGATCTGGTGCAGGCCGAACTGGTGGCCGTTGGCCGGTCGACAGGCCCCTGCGTGGGAAGCTGAGGGGCGAGTGGGCATCCGGAGTCCAGGGCAATGCTCTGGACTTTTCTTTGTCTGGCATCTCAAGGTTGCCCCGTGCGTTGGCCCTGTGGAGGGCACGAGGGCGGAAGAAACTGGGACACCGGGCGGGACGGGCTAATGCGCATTCTGCACATCGCTCCGCAGAACGTCGCGGGTGTGCCGATCACGTTTGTCCGCGCCGAACGGCAGCTCGGCTACGAGAGCCGGCTCATCACGATGTACCCTGATCCGAGGGGCTACGAGGAAGACGTGTGCCTCGACTTGCCCCTTTTCGACGCCGGACTGGTACGGTTGGCGAAACGGATATTCGTGCCGCCGCGACGGCGCAAGGTGACGCACCGTGCC
>CAYXFI010000067.1:3301-13668 GCA_964464205.1 uncultured Cytophagia bacterium | reverse complement strand
TGCCGAGGAAGGGGAAGTATTCTACCGGATGGTCGAAGCGGAGGTATTACGGGAAATCTGCCTCCTGCCGTTTGCGGTGGTCGCGCTCGGCGCTGGCACGGTGACGTACCCGGAGAGCCGGAAGGTGATTCAGGAGCGGGGGGTGCTCATTTGGCTCAAAGCGGGGCCGGAAGAGCTGTGGCGCCGGACGGAGGAAGAAGAGCGTTGGGTGCGGCTGTGGAACCCTTCCGCTCAATCGCAGCCGCTTCCGGAGCCGGACGTTCTACGCCAGCGTCTGGTGGAACTGCTCGAGATTCGCGAGCCGTTCTACCGCATCGCCGATATTTCAGTGGACACGACGGGACTGGCTGTTGACGAAGTTGTGCAGGAAATCCTCCGGCGACTCCGGGACGCTGAGTGGCAAATAGGCCCCGGCTAGAAGGTCTGGGAACAACGACCGATCACCATGGAAGCGCGGAGAGCAGAGAGAGGAGCCCCCAAACTGGCCAGAGCGGTGCGGCTCCGAGGGTATGAAACTAGCCGCGAAGCGCTACCGAGAGACCGGATTGGGCTCAGCCCAGGGAATCCGGACGCGCAACGTCTCCTTGCTCGGGTACCGCGGAGAGGACATCTGTGTTCTGGGGCGCTACTAGCGCTCTCCCGCGTCCGTTCACTCTGTGATATCTCCGTGAGCCCAGTGCCTCCGTGGTTGCGGACGGCGGATCCTTTCGTCCGCTTCCTGCTCGAACTCAGGTTCGGGTGTGAAGGAGTGGACTGCACCTCTGGCTGTCGGTAGCAGGAGCTGAGACTGTGACGAGGCCCGCGCGCGAGGATCCCTTCGCCGATTTGGCCCCCGTGTACGACGCAGTGTTCCCCGCCGTAGTCCCCAAGTACCGGGAGGCCGTGGAATTGATGGTCTCCCTCTTGCCGTTCGGGCGAGATCAGCGCGCGTGCATCGTCGAGCTCGGCTGTGGGACGGGAGAAGTTCTGTCTTTGTTGGCGCGCACGTTCCCGGGCGCGGAGCTCGTGGGCGTGGACTCTTCCGAGGCCATGCTCGAGGTCGCGCGCAGGAAGCTCGGACCGTTTGAGCCGCGAGTTAGGCTGGTCCAGCACGACCTGGAGCAGGAGGCTTGGCCTGAGGAAGTGAGCGGCTGCCACGCCGTGCTCACCGCCTATTTGATGGACTACTTGTCCGTCCAAACGCAAGAGCAGGTGGTGCGTGCGGCCGCTGAGAATCTGGTTTCCGATGGGCGCTTCCTGAGCCTTGAGTTCGTCCGTCCGGAGGAACCCCGTATCAGCCAGGTATTCCGCGAGCTGGAGTACAGGTTCATCGCCGAGGCCATGCGAAAGGGCGAAGTGGATGAGGGGCAGCTCAAGGTGCTGACAGGCCTGTCCGAGGAAGGTGTGACGCGCCATGTAGTCTCCTTGAAGGAACGGCTGGAGATGCTGCGTCGGGCCCGTTTCAGTGCCATCGACACCGCCTGGCGTTTCCTGAATTTCGTGCTGATCACGGCGCGGAAACCCTGAGAGGACGTGGACGAAGCCCCGGGGCAGTGTCGCACCATTGCGAAACAGTGGGTTCCGTTAGCACACTCCGAGATTGCGCTGTCGGATCTGTTGGTGCCTGTAAATATCGAAGATTCAGTACATTGTGGTCGGTGTGGCGTGGGTTCGTTTGGCACGCTTCTTGGATGAGCTGCGGGGGAGGATTCTGCATCCTCCGGTGCCAGCACGTAGGTTGAACCGGGTGGGCTACCGAAACCGGGTGGTGCCGTTCGGACTCTCACGCCAACATGGATGGGACGAATGAGGGAACTGCTCTACTTCGCTTTCTCAGACCTCATGGTCCAGGTCGAGTACAGCAAAGAAGCCAACTCGTTGAAGTACTCTTCCCACCGGGAGCTGACCTTCGGGGAACGGGTGATCGTGGAGCAGTACATTCTGACGAACATCGCGATGAAGACGGACTACTACCGGAAGCGTCCGTCGCTATTCATCTACATGGGTGTGGACAGCAAGCTGGTGAAGGAGCTGAATCTGTACCACCTGAAGAACACTTTGCAGGAGATGGTGGGCAAGGAAAAGGAGGTGAAGCAGAAAGTTCAAGAGCTGATCAACACCAGCATGACGTCGTACTACTTCGACAAGATCGGCGACCAGATTCTGAAACTGCGCGAGGCCCTTTCTTCAGGCGACGGTTCCCAACAGGTGGACGAGTGCATGCGGGAGCTGAGCGAGCTGGTGCGGGCGTACAACCTGTACGCGGAGCGCAAGATCACTGTCGATGAGGTTCTGCCGAAGGACATTCGGCTGAGACTGCGGGGAAGCATGATCTCGTGACGGCGGACTTCATCGAGAGGCAGTAGCAAGGCTGCGGAGGAGGACGAGATGAATCGAAAGGCGATATTGCCGGTTGTTGCCGGGGTCCTGTTTCTCTGGACTCCTCTGGTGATGGCCGGACTGCCCCTGGCGCGCGAGAAATGGAGCCTGGGGTTGATGGGGGGTGGTCAGCGGCTGTACGGGGATCCCGGCGTGAAGAGTTCCACGGGACCGGGCCTGCACTTCCTGTTCCTGCAGCGATTCTCTCCTCAATTGGCGGTTGGAATCGATGTCGGCTACACCGAATTGGACGGCTCCAAACCCGGCGTTCCCAATTTCTTCACCGAGCTTCTGAATCTGGACCTGCTGGCTCAATTCAAGCCGGTGGAACTGGGGCCAGTCCGGCCCATGCTGAACCTGGGACTGGGAGCCTTCAACTACCAGTACATGAACGGTTCGAGGTACTTCGACGGGGAATTCATCCTGGGTGCGGGCACCGAGATCGTGGTCAACCGCCAGCTGGCGCTTCAGCTAATGGCCAACTACCACCTCACGACCGGGGACGATCTCGATAGGGTTGCAAGTGGAGGTACGGATTCCTATCTGGCGCTTCGCGGTGGCGTGGTGTGGCACCTGGGCGAGCGACTGTTCGGTGGCGGAGGAGCAGTACCTGAGACGCCCGTCGAGGTGACCGAGGGTCAAGTAGGGGAGTCCCAGGTGGAGATGCAGACGGGAGGAGCGAGCGTCGAGGCCCAGATCCCCACCGGCGCCCTGGCGGATTCGGTGCGTCAGAAGATCCGGGAACTGGAGCTACGGATCCGGGACCAGGAGCAGAAGGTGGAGACGCTGCGTCGGGTAGTGGAAGAGAAACGGGAACAGGTGGCGCGGCTGGAACAGGAAATCTCGTCGCTTGCCAGCCGGATCAGCAGCGGTGTGGCGGGCGATTTTGAGCCGCGCTACAAGCACGCACTCGAACAGTATTTGAACCACCACCATGAGCAGGCGATCGCCGAGTTCTCCGCCCTCATCCGTGACTTTCCGGGCCACAAGTACGTGAGCAACTGCCACTACTGGATCGGAGAGGCCTATTTCGTCCTCGGAGACTACCAGCAGGCCATCCGGTCTTTCGAAAAAGTGCTCAACTACAGCAACAGCCCCAAATTGGACGACGCACTCCTGATGCTTGGACGCGCCAACCTCAAACTGGGCGATACAAATCAGGCTTCCTATTACCTGAACAGGCTGATCGAGGAGTTCCCGGACAGCGAGTACGTCGGGAAGGCCAAACGCTACCTGGCCTCGTTGCGGTAGGGGGTGATCCGGATCAACTTGCGCCCATTTGGGTGCAAAAGGGGGTTGCGGACCTGGCTTTCGGTGGCTAAATTGGCGCCGAGATGTAGGCAGGGGGGGCCTTGATCGGTTGGGCCGGGTGTTGGCCGGGCAGCCCTGGTTCGCTTGCTGTGGCGGAGTGCGGAGGGAGTGGAGTAGAGTAGCGAATGGCCACGATCAAAATACTGCTGGTGGGTCGGGATCCCGCCTCGCTTGAGATCATCCGCAAGATGCTCAAGTTCCACAATCGGGAGTACGAGGTAGATTTCGCCACGGACGCGTCTTCGTGCCTCGAGAAAGTCGAGCGCTCCGGGTACGACCTCGTCCTGCTGGACAACGACCTGCCCGACCGCAGTGGCCTGGACGTTCTCACGGATCTTCGCAGAGTCCGCCCCGAGCTGCCCGTGATTCTGATGGTGGAGGATGGCCAGGATGACTTGGCCATCACCGCCATGGACCGTGGTGCCCACGACTACGTGATGAAAGTGCGGGGGTATCTTACAGCGCTTCCCTTTACCGTCCTGAAAGCCGTGGAGGGAAAGAAGCGGCGGGAGCCTCCGGCCAGGACCGGGGAAGACAACGGTACGCCCCCTGGCCGTTCCGAGGAGGGGATCTTCGTACTGGATCGGCGCGGGCGTTTCCTCTCCGCCGATTCCCGGGCGCAGCAAGTATTCGGCTACGGCGAGAGCGAACTCCTGGAACTCAGCATCAGCGACCTGCTCGGCCGCGGGAGCGAGGCGGAGTTCCAGCGGTACCTCCAGCGTTTGGATGGGGAGCCGGGTGCGGTGCGCATTCCGGTGACGGTCAAGTCAGGTGAGACTCGCCTCGCCGAACTGAGACTGAGCCCCATCCGCGACGATGCCGGAGCGGTAGCCGGGTACCGCGGACGGGTGCGCGATGTGTCGCAGGAGGCGGGAGCCGGCATCCTGGAGCTGCGGGTCGACCAGCATCGGTTGGCCCGGGAGTTAGTTCGCGCCGCCGAAGATGCTACCGATCAACCCGTGCAGGCGCTGCTGCAGCGCCTTGCCGAAGTGGCGGCACAGCAATTCCGGTTCCTGCGTTGCACGGTCGCGCTGCTGGACCAGCGGCGGCGGGTGTTCGTCAAGCAGGCGCTGGTGGGCTACGAGCCGGAGGAGGTTGCCACCAAGCCGATGGAAGTGCCGAAGCAGCTCGTGGATCGGATCTTCCAGGAGCGCTTTCGGATCAAGGTGATCTACAGTGACCAGGAGTTTCTGGATCAGCCGCGACTGCTGCCCGGCGGGGTTCCGGAACGGCGTACGCAGGTGCGGCGACCCGGCAATCAGTGGGATCCCCGGGACCTTGTGCTCGTGGCGCTGAACGATTCCCAGGGCAGAACCTTTGGTTTCCTCACGCTGGAGCAACCCGTGGACGGGCACGTCCCGACCCGCGACACATTCCACAATCTGGAACTATTCGGCATTTGGGCCTCCCAACTGGTGGAGGGGGCCCTCCGCGACGAGGTGCGTGAGAAGCGCTACCGGCGACTGAAGCAGTTTCTCGCCGCGACCAGCCTGCATCAGCTCGACCGACCCTTTGCGCGCGTGCTTGCCGACACCGCCTGGCTCATCCGTTTTCTGTCGGACTTCGACCTCGTGATGATCGGGATCATCAGCAGGCAGAGTGAGCGACTCGAATTCCGTGTGGCGGCTTGCGAGGATCGCCTGAAGGCCCACCACCTTCGCGGTCTCACGTGGGCTCTTTCGGAACTGCGCACCGTGTTGAAGAACCGGTACCGGGTGGGCAAGAGCTACCTGGTGACCCAGAGGGAGGCGGTGCTGCGTGAGCCGAAGGCCATCTACTACGGCGCGGAGTGGGAACAGCGTAGCCGCGGAGAATGGGGTCCCTGGCACACGTTGATCGTCCCCGTCCGCACTCGCCAGGGGAAAATCGTGGGTGTACTCTTGCTCGACGATCCCACCACGGCACGACTCCCGTCGCGGGAGTCGGTGCACCTCCTCGAGCTGATGGCGGGGCAGATTGGCCTGGCCATCGAGAACCGCGTCTACCTGCTGCGGGAGAAGGGAGTGCGACGCCCGAGTCGACGGATGCCGGAGCGCAGGCCTCCCGTGGAAGAGGGTGCGGGCTTGCGCAAGCTCATCGACCGTTTTCTGCACTGAGCCGCCCTGATCTGTGTTTTTCCTTTCCCACCTTGTCCGACCCCTTCGCGAACCAACTCCGCGAATGATAGTGGTGAATCCCGACGCTACGGGTCCCGGGACGAATCGTTCTTGGCGTCCAGTACCGGAGGGCGGGGGCGGTTGACGCGTCGGGATTGGCCCGCCAGCACCTGCCCAGGCGCTCGATCCTCGGACAGTCCAGGTTTGCGGCATCGACTGCAATCCCCATTGGCCACCGGGCTCCTGCTGGACCGAGGTGTGGCCGCCCGCTGTGGGGACCGGCGCGGGCGCGACGGGAGCGGGTTTTCCCGTGTCAAATCGGTCGTGTGGGGTGCCCGCGTACGCGCTACGGCGGTTTCCGGGTGTCCGTCGGGCGCCACCGGCGAACTCGGGAGCGGAAGCGCAGATGCGCGCCATTTCGGAACTATCCCCAGCCTGCCATTGTTTGACAAAATGAACATTTCCTGGCGATTGGACGGCCGACGGACTGAACCGTGTTGAGGAAAGGATCGATGGACCGGCGGGAGTTTTTGGCGAAGCTGGCTGTGGGACCGTTCCTTGCAGGGCTTTCGAGCAAGGCAGCGGCGCGTCCGTCGCCGCGCCCGAAGGCGGTGCGGAACGGCAAATCGGTGGTGGCGAGGGCGCAGGATTCGGGCGTTTGGAAAGGTCGGAAACTCGATGAGAAGACGGTGCAGCTTCTCCTGGATCGCGCCGTGGCTGCGGCCTTCGACGTCGATGATCCCGCTGATGCTTGGAAGCGCCTCTTTTCCCGGGGCGAAAAGGTGGGAATAAAGGTGAACTGTCTGGCCGGGAAGCGCATGTCCACCCACCTGGAACTGGTGCGGGCCATCATCGAGCGGCTGCAGGAGGCCGGAATCTCGAGACGGGACATCATCGTGTGGGACCGCTTGGACGCGGACCTGGAGAAAGCAGGCTACCCGGTGCGACATCGGGGCTCCGGGCCCAAGTTCTACGGGAATGACTACGCGGGCTACTACGAGCGGTTGTACGTGGCGGGCGAGATCGGCAGTCTGGTGAGCAACGTGGCGGTCCGCCAGGTCGATGCGCTCATCAATGTTCCGGTGCTGAAGGACCACGGGATCGTAGGCGTCACGCTGGCTCTGAAGAACTACTTCGGCGCGATCCACAATCCGAACAAGTACCACGAGAATGTGGGCGACCCGTACGTGGCGGATGTGAATCTGATCCCACCCCTGCGGCAGAAGACCCGCCTGATCATCTGCGATGCTCTGGAGGCCCAGTGCGACGGCGGTCCACCGTTCATGCCCCAGTGGGCGTGGAGATACGGCGCCTTGCTAGTCGCGACCGATCCAGTTGCGCACGACGTGGTTGGCTGGGAGATCATCGAGGAACGCAGAAAGAAGGTGGGTCTACCCTCGTTGAAGCAGGTGAACCGCGAGCCTACGTACATTCGTACGGCGGCGGATGCTGTGCACCGCCTCGGAGTGGCGGACCGGGCGAAAATTGAGGTGGTGGAGGCATGAACGAGAGCGGATTCGACAATGGGAAATCGGCTTGGTCACGGCGTGAATTCCTGGCAGCGTCGTGTTCGGCGTGTGCATTGGGAGCGGCGGGCGTGCCAGCAGCTCTTGGAAGCCCGCGACTCAGACGAACGAAGGATCTCCACTACGTGGAAGCGAGGTACTACGAGAAGCTTCCAAACCGGAAGATCCGCTGCAAGCTGTGTCCCCGTGAGTGCGAAATCGACGACCAGGAACGCGGGTACTGCGGCGTGCGCGAAAACCGGGGTGGGACGTACTACACTTTGGTTTACTCGCGGCCAGTTACGATGCACGTCGATCCGATCGAGAAGAAACCGCTCTTCCACTTCCTACCCGGCACGGTGGCCTTCTCGCTGGCTACGGTGGGTTGCAACGTGGAATGCAAGTTCTGTCAGAACTGGCAGATTTCTCAGATTCGCCCCGAACAAGCCGAGGCTTACGACGTGAGCCCGCAGTACCTTGCGGAGCTGGCTGAGCAGTCCGGCTCGCCTACAATCGCCTACACCTACACGGAGCCGGTGGTCTTCGCTGAGTACGTGTACGACAGCGCCGTGGAGGGACACAAGCGGGGGATACGCAGCGTGATGATCAGCAACGGCTACATCCAGAAAGAGCCGATGGACGACTTGTGCGATGTCCTCGATGCGGTGAAAATCGATCTGAAAGCTTACACCGAGAAGTTCTACAGAGAGCTCGTGGCTGGCGAACTGAAGCCGGTGCTCGACACGCTCAAACTGCTCGTTCGGCGGGGGATGTGGACGGAGATCGTGTACCTGATGATTCCGACCAAGAACGACGATAAGCGAGAACTGCGCGAAATGTGCAAGTGGATCGTCGGCGAACTCGGTCCCGATGTCCCGATCCATTTCACCCGGTTCTACCCGCAGTATCGGCTGCGCAACCTGCCGCCCACACCCGTCAGTACGCTGCGGATGGCGCGCGAGATCGCACTTGAGGAAGGGGTACACTTTGCCTATATTGGCAACGTTCCCGGCGACGAGGGGGAGAACACCTACTGCCCGAAGTGCCATACGGTCCTCATACGACGGGTCGGATACACAATTCTGGAGAACAACATCAAGCACGGCCGCTGTCCGAAGTGTGGGGAGAAGATCCCCGGCGTGTGGACGTAGCGATCCGGCCCTGCGGGGCCCGTCGGGTACTAGGCTGGCCGCGGGGATACCTCCCTGTGAGAGGCGTAGAGCCGGGGCGAGATGTCTGTGGCGGCCAGCGTAGCGGCGGGAAGGGAGATGGGCAGCCAGCGGGGGCGCCCTTCGATTCACGAGGAGTGAGGGAATCGGACGTTTTGGGAGTGCAAAAGTGAAGACGAAATTAGCCGCAGGCGGAGCATCGTTGCTGGCAGTGGGTCTGGTGGTGGGATTCGCGGCGTCGAAGCTTGGGAAGGAGGTGAAACGCCAGATGCCTCCCGATCTGGGCATTCGCAAACCGGCGGTTGCGGGGACGTGGTATCCGGCGGACCCGGATGACCTGCGCAAGATGCTGGATACGTTCTTCGAAAACGCCAAGAAGCCACCCATTCCGGGCGAGATCATCGGTCTTGTGTCTCCTCACGCGGGCTTCGCGTATTCGGGGCTGATCGCTGCGCATTCGTACAAACAGGTGGTGGGCAAGAAGTTCGACGTTGTTTTCGTGGTGGGGCCGAGTCACCGGGAGTACTTTCGTGGTGCATCGGTCTTCACCGGTCGGGGATACGAGACGCCGCTGGGCGTGATTCCTGTGGATCGGGAGACTGCAGCGGACCTGATTGCCCAGGACGAGATCGTCCACGCGGGCTGGGAGGGACACCGACAGGAGCATTCCCTGGAGGCGCAACTTCCGTTCCTGCAGTATGCCCTCGGTGAGTTCAAGCTCGTGCCGATAGTGATTGCGGAGAGAGATTGGGATACGTGCAGGAGGTTGGGAGAAGCGATCGCGCGGGCCGCCAAGAGGAAGAAGGTCTTGCTCGTGGCCAGTACCGATCTGTATCACGGTTATTCCTACGACGACTGCAACGCGATCGACTCGCGCACCTTGCGCGCGATGGAGAGATTCGATGCCAAGGATTTCAACCGCGGCCTGAACCGTGAGGAGTATCAGGCGTGCGGTGGCGGGCCGGTGACGGCGGTGATGGTGGCTGCGAAAGCGCTGGGCGCCAACAGGGCGAAGGTCATTGCCCACACGACTTCCGGCGACGTGACGGGTCGGAAGAGCGGCTACATTGTCGGGTACGGGTCGGTGGTGTTCTACAAGGAGAATCCGGAGATGGGCGAAGGCGAAAAGAAGGTGGGCGTGGAGCTGGGTTTGTCGAAAGAGGACAAGAAGACGTTGATCGAGATCGCCCGCAAGACTATCGAGGCGCGGGTTAGGGGGGAGCCTTTCCCGAAGTTCGAAGTGACCTCCCCGACGCTACTGGAACGGCGTGGGGCTTTTGTGACGATCAACAAGCACGGGATGCTGCGGGGGTGCATCGGCTACGTGCTGCCGATCAAGCCTCTGTGGGAGACGGTAATGGAGATGGCCGAGGCGGCTGCGCTTCGGGATCCGCGCTTTCCGCCGGTGAGCCCGGACGAGCTGGACGACCTGGAGATCGAAATCTCGGTGCTCACCGTGCCCAAGGAGATCCACGACATCAACGAGATTGAGGTGGGCAAGCACGGGATCATCATCGAGCGGGGTTTCAACAGCGGTTTGCTCCTGCCTCAGGTAGCCACAGAGTACGGCTGGGACCGGATCACCTTCCTCGAGCACACCTGCCGCAAAGCGGGCCTTCCCCCGAACGCCTGGAAGGAGAAGGGCACGATCATCAAGATCTTCTCCGCCGAGGTGTTCGACGAGCACAGTGTGGATGATTGAAGAGCGGATAGGGAGGCTTCACCCACTGGCCGGCGCCAGGGTTTGCCTCGTGATGGCGCCGGCCTGACTTGACAGGGGGATTCTCATTTGGTAGATTGCGACTTGCAACGCGATGGTTGGTGGAGCTCGCGGGGAGGGGAAAGCACGGGTAGTCCAGGGGGGCTGCGTGGTTGAGCTGCTGCAACGCGTGACGATGGGGAGCCCGCAAAAGGTTGACACCTGGCGA
>CAYXFI010000067.1:0-3201 GCA_964464205.1 uncultured Cytophagia bacterium | reverse complement strand
TGAGCTGCTGCAACGCGTGACGATGGGGAGCCCGCAAAAGGTTGACACCTGGCGATGGGGAGGTGACGCATGCCCAGAGTTCGCAAACTGAGCCAGCCGCCCGGAGAAAAAAACGGGGCCACCCTCGGCTTTGAGGCCAAGCTTTGGCAGGCGGCGGACGCTCTCCGCAACAACATGGACGCCGCCGAATACAAGCACGTTGTCCTCGGGCTGATTTTCCTCAAGTACATCTCCGACGCTTTCGAGGAAGTCCACGCCAGGCTGGAGGCCGAGCGCGACCAGGGTGCGGACCCGGAGGATCCCGACGAGTACAGGGCCGAGAACATCTTCTGGGTCCCGAAAGAAGCCCGCTGGTCCTACCTCAAAGCGAACGCGAAACAGCCTACAATCGGCGAACTGGTGGACGAGGCGATGGTAGCGATCGAGCGGGACAACCCATCGCTCAAGGGAGTGCTGCCCAAGGAGTACGCCCGGCCACAGCTCGATAAGCAGCGACTGGGGCAGCTCATTGATCTGATCAGCACGATCGGCCTCGGCGAGAGGGAGAACCGTTCGAAGGACATCCTCGGCCGGGTGTACGAGTACTTCCTGGCCCAGTTCGCGAGCGCGGAAGGCAAGAAGGGGGGTCAGTTCTACACGCCGCGTTGCGTGGTGCAGTTGTTGGTTGAGATGCTCGCCCCGTACAAAGGGCGCGTCTACGACCCCTGCTGCGGGTCAGGTGGGATGTTCGTTCAATCGGAAAAGTTCATTGAGGCGCACGGGGGAAGGGTTGGCGACATCAGTGTCTACGGGCAGGAATCGAACTACACAACCTGGCGCCTCTGCAAGATGAACCTGGCCATCCGGGGCATCGATGGCAATATCCAGCGGGGCGACAGCTTCCACAACGACCGGTTCCCGGATCTAAAGGCCGACTACATCCTGGCAAATCCCCCCTTCAACGACAAGGACTGGCGGGGCGAACTTCTACGGGATGACAAGCGCTGGAAGTTCGGCATCCCGCCAGCACGGAACGCGAACTTCGCCTGGGTGCAGCACTTCATCCACCATCTGGCACCCAATGGCCTCGCCGGCTTCGTGCTTGCGAACGGCTCGATGTCGTCGAACCAGGCGGGCGAGGGCGAAATTCGCAAAAACATCATGGAAGCGGATCTTGTGGACTGCATGGTGGCTTTACCGGGGCAACTGTTCTACTCGACGCAGATTCCCGCGTGTCTCTGGTTCATCGCCCGGAACAAAAAGGACGGGCGCGGTGTGCAGGGGCAGCCACTGCGCGATCGCTCGGGCGAAGTGCTTTTCATCGATGCCCGGCAGATGGGGGTAATGGTGGACCGCACCCACCGCGAACTAACCGATGAGGAAATCGGCAAGGTCGCCGACACGTACCACAACTGGAGGGGCGACGGCCCAGGGGAATACGAGGACGTGCCCGGCTTCTGCAAGTCCGCCACGCTGGAGGAGATTCGCAGGCAGGGTTACGTGCTGACGCCCGGCCGCTACGTGGGCGTGCCGCCGCAGGAGGAGGACGATGAGCCGTTCGAGGAAAAGATGCAGCGGCTAGTGGCTCAACTGCGTGCGCAGCAGGAGGAAGCCGAGCAACTGGACCAGGCGATATGGAAGAATCTGGAAGAATTGGGCTTTGGCTAGACAACCAGGATTTGGAGGCGTTCCCCCGTGACCCCCGAAGAACTCAAACGACTTATTGCACAAGGCGAAAACCTCCGTGTTGAATTCAAGGGCGAAGAAAGGACGCCGGCTAATGATAACGACCTGGTCGAAACGGTGGTGTGTCTTGCCAACCGCGCCGGCGACGAGCCAGGCTGGTTGCTCATTGGGGTTGAAGACGATGGCCGTGTGACAGGAGCTCGACCTCGCCATGGGGGAGGCCAGATCGACCCGTGGCGCGTCCAAGCGCTGATTGCCAACCGCACTCGCCCCTCGCTCAGTTGCCGTGTCGAAGTCGTGCAACTTGAGGGTGTTCCTGTCCTGGTTGTCCAGGTGCCCCCATCGCGCGTACCGGTGGGCACCACCAACGGCAAGTATCTCCGCCGCGCCATTACAGGTCGGGGTGAAGCCACCTGTGTGCCCATGTATTTCCACGAAATGCAGGCGCGATTGGCCGATAGCGGAAGGTTGGATTACTCGGCGCTGGTTCTACCCGAGGCCCGTTGGGAGGACCTGGACCCCCTGGAATTTGAGCGATTCCGCCGGATCTTGCGTGAAAGCCGAGGGCAAGGGGATACGAGCCTGCTGGATCTTTCCGACCTCGAACTGGCCAAGGCCCTGGGCGCTATTGAAGCCAATCATGAGGTCAGCGCCGTGCGGGTACTGGGGTTGCTCCTCTTCGGTAAGGAGGAAGCACTGGCCCGCTTGTTCCCCATCCACGAGGTGGCTTTTCAGGTGCTTGTCGGCACGCGGGTGGAAGTGAACGATTTCTTCTGTTGGCCGTTGTTGCGCTTGATGGAAGAGTTCCTCGCCCGGTTCCGCGCGCGTAACCGGGAGCAGGAAGTGCAGGTGGGTTTGTTGCGCATCGGTGTGCCCGACTATCCGGAGCGGGCCTTTCGCGAAGGACTGGCCAATGCGCTGATTCACCGGGATTACTCCCGTCTGGGCGCCGTTCATGTGCATTGGTATCGGGATCGCATCGAGATCTCTAATCCCGGCGGGTTTCCAGAGGGTGTCGGCCTGCACAATCTCCTGGTAACGCCTCCTCGTCCCCGTAATCCTTTGCTGGCCGACGCCTTCAAGCGAGCCGGCATTGTGGAGCGAACCGGGCGCGGCATTGATATCATCTTCACCGAACAATTGCGCAACGGTCGTCCGGCCCCTTCCTATGAACGCAGTACAGAGACCGATGTTGTGCTAGTGCTCCCAGGAGGTGAAGCGAACCTGGATTTCGTCCGGCTGATTGTGGAGGAAAACCAGGCGGGACGCCCGCTTGGACTGGACGACTTGTTGCTGCTCAACCATCTCTGGCGGGAACGCCGCATTGCGACACCGGCAGCCGCGCGATTAATCCAGAAAACTGAGGCTGATGCGCGTGCTGTGATGGAACGACTGGTAGAACACGGCCTGGTCGAAGCTCGGGGCGAACGCAAAGGACGTTCCTATCATCTATCGGCGGCTGTATATCGGCGTCTTGGCATTCAGGCGGCCTACGTCCGTCAACGGGGCTTCGAGCCGCTGCAACAGGAGCAGATG
>CAYXFI010000066.1:0-13734 GCA_964464205.1 uncultured Cytophagia bacterium | reverse complement strand
GCGGGGGGCGCGGGCAAGCGGATTGCCCCCACGGGACAAAATTGCACGCAGATCCCGCATCCGGTGCACTTGTCTTTCTGGATCGTGTAGCTACGGGTCATGTTCCCTCAACCATTCGTTGATGGCGCCGGTTCGTCGTGGCGGAATGAAGCAGGTGCCAGCGGGACGAGATCACGTCCGGAGCTAGCTTTTCTCCTGCTTCTTGCGCTTCTCCTCCAAGTCGGCGATGCGCTTATTGATTTCTTCCAGCTGCTTGGAGAGCTGCTGGGCCATCTGCTTCAAATCGTCCAGGTCCTCCGGCTTTTCCGCCGCCGTCGGCGCAGGCCCCTGCGGAGGTGCCATTCCGCCCGAGGGTGGAGGTGGCGGAGGTGGAGGTGCAGCTGCCCTGCCGAACCCCATGCCTCTGCCGCGACCGAATCCCATCCCAGGGCCGTAGGCACCACGACCGGGCCCCGCGCCGAACCCCATTCCGAAGCCGCGGCCCATCCCGCCGTGACCGGGTCCAGGTTGAGAAATCGGGACCACTTGGTTGGCCTTGAAGGCATCAAGCACCTGGCGAACGGTGCCCGCTGGCGCCTGATACATCGGGATTCCCGCGGCCGACAAGGTCTGAAAAGCATTGGGACCGACGGAACCGCTGATCACCGCCTGTGCACCTTTGTTGGCGACGAGCTGCGCGGCCTGAATGCCGGCGCCGCCAACCGCCGCTACGTAGGGATTCTGGACGGCCTCGTATTCGAGCGTGTCCGTGTCGACGAAGATGAAATAGGCCGCCCTGCCGAAACGGGGGTCCACGGGAGAATCGAGATCAGGACCTGACGCTGTGATCACTACTTTCATGTTCTTCCCTCGCATTGCGCACGTAGGTTTCTCTCCCTGGCATCTAGCCCGTCTTGTACAGCGGGTCGAAGCCAAGGTCCGTTCAGAATAGGCCCGCTGGAGCGGGGCCGCCCATGAACTTGGAGGTGCGCGTCAAGGATAGTTCGTACCGGCGATCCCGCTCGCGAACCGAATCTCAGTTGATCAATCTAACCCTACTTCTTCTCTAAGCGCTGCAACCTTTGCTCCAGCTCCTGAAGCGTCCGCTGCAATTGCTCCGCCTGACCTCGCAGTTGGGTGATGTCGCCCGTTGAGTAGGTGCCCACCGACCCGTAGGGCGCAGGGTAGGCGGCTGCGTACGGAAACGTCGCGTAGCCCCAATAGGCTGTCGGGAACGCCCCGGGATACGCTCCCGTAGCCCACCACCATCTGGGCAACCAGGGAAATCTGCGACAATACGGAAACGGGTTACCGCGGAACCAACCACGTCCGCGTCCCCAGCCTCGGCCGAATCCCCAGTATCCGCCGTAGAAGGGCATCGTCTCACCTCCCCGAGACTTCCTCGAAATTCACGACGGGAGTCGTGTGCTACGTCTTGCTTCTGGTACGCTACGCCCCCGTCGCCGTGGTACAGAGCCGTTGCTCGCTCGTGGCGGGCGCACATGGGTCGGGCGCCCGCCGTTCATGGCCAGCTCGATCACTCGGAGCTCTTCTCGAGCTCCGCGATGCGCTGCTCGATTCGCTTGAGCTCGTCCGCCAGGCTTTGGGCCCGGGACTTGAGCCACTGGAGCTCCTGTTCGGGCGAAGGCCCACCAGCGTACGGGTAGCCGAAGAAGGGGAAGCCCGTCTGACCCGCCGAGTAAGCATCCCACCAGGCCTGCATCTGGGGAGTGGGCCAGTGCCCGTACAGGAGGTAGTAAGCACCCGGTGGCAGAGTGCCCCAGCCGGGACTGTACCCGAATCGGACCCATCCTGGCAGTCCTGTCAGGTAGTACATGTGTCGGTAGCCCCAGCCCATGGTCTCACCTCCTTTGGAGAGTTCCGCTGCGCACGTGAGTCCAGCCGCTTTCAGTGGCACGCTTGTACAATCGCAACCACCGTGCCACTGCGAGCGTGTCAACGTAACTTCCTGAAACTGCGACGGATATGAGCGGTGCGGAGAAGGCGCGCCACCCGCGTCGGGCTCATTTCTGAAACCTGAGAGGTCGGAGCGGTTTCGCATATGAAACCATCAACTCGTGGCCGCCAATCATGTGTACGAGGCGCTTCGGTGCAACGAGCCGCGCATGGGTGGGCGGGAAAAAAGCGCTGTCAAGCCTGAGCTCCTGGGGCATAAAGGGGCGAAAGAGTGGAACAAGCGTCAGGCGGCGATGCGAAAGGGTCGAATAGGAGGGGCAGATGAACCGTATCCGACGGGCACCGAAGAGGGGACAAGGCACACCAACGTCCACAGTCGGTAAGGCAGCGTCGCCAGCGGCGTCGGCATCTTGTTGTGGGGGACCCCGTACTTTCGCTCGCGGATACTTGAGAACGCTGCCCGGGGGGAGCGCGACAAAACGTATGCTGGAGCCCCTCGAGCGGTACCGCGCAGTGACCCTTCAACATCTGCGCTTCCCGGGGACGGCGACGGATCGCTCGCGTTCCCGGCGGTTCCGCACGTGAATGGCCTGGCCTGGCCCAGTCATGCTACCTCAGATTAGCTGCTCCGAGCCTGAAACCTGCGAATGGTTTGCGGCTGGAGCGTCCCAGCGGACTGGAAACAAACCGCGGCGGAGCGGGGGACGCGGGACCAAACGACACCAGGTGAGGAAGATGCGGAGCCGGCGCGCAGGCGGAAGGCACAACTGGGTCCCAAGAACGACGGAAGGACGCGGTCCTCCGGCAACGCCAGGAGCGAGCTTCGGTGGTCAAGGAAGGCTGTCGGACTCCGCACCGCTTGCGCCCGAGCTTTCAGCCGCCGGATGGTGTGGGAAACGAAGCAGTCAAGCCGAAAAGCGGAAAGTGTCTCTTCCGGAGCAGCAGCGAGAGAGGCTTTTTGTTGCAGCAGAAGACCTTGCGCGGGACTCCCTTCGACCTCTGCGACCCAGTGGTGCAAATGCGTTCTTCGTTTCTCGGCACAGTCGAACGGAAACCGACGTAGTCCGCAAGACCGTGAGACGGAGCATGGCTGAAGCCCGGAGATCAAAGCAGGCCCGATGTCACAGCAAGCCGTGCTTCTTCATCTTGCGCCAGAGGGTGGCTTTGCTGACCCCGAGACGGCGCGCCGCTTCGACCCTGCGTCCGCCGCTCTCCCGCAGGGCAGCCAGCAGAATCTGACGTTCTGCGGCCTCGAAGGGGTTCACGTCTTCGGCTTCCGCTTCGATCGGCGGTCCTACACCCTTGCAAATCTGCCTCGGGAGATGTTCTGGGGTGATCTCCTCGCCGCGGCAGCGCACCAGTGCCTGCTCGAGCGCATTCTCCAGCTCCCGTACGTTTCCCGGCCAGTCGTAGTCCATCAGGCACTGCATCGCTTCGGGCGACACCCGCCTCACGTTCCGGCCCAGGCGGCGATTCAGCTTCTCGAGAAAGTGTTCCACGAGCAGAGGAATATCCTCGACCCGTTCCCGCAGCGGAGGCAATTGGATAGGGACTACATTCAGGCGATAGAACAGATCTTCCCGGAATCGTCCCTCCCGAACTTCCTGCCGTAGGTCTTTGTTGGTAGCAGCGATGATCCGCACGTCCACACTGATCGGCTTAGTGCCGCCGACGCGCTCGAACGACCGCTGATCGAGGAAGCGCAGGAGCTTGACCTGAACAGCCGGGCTGATCTCGCCGATTTCATCCAGAAAGAGGGTACCCCCGTCGGCCAGCTCGAACCGGCCGGGTTTCGCGCGAATGGCGCCGGTGAAGGCCCCTTTCTCGTGCCCGAAGAGCTCGCTCTCGAGCAGTGATTCGGCCAGGGCCGCACAGTTCACCGGCACGAAGGGCCCATCTTTCCTGCTGCTGTGGTAGTGAATGGCCCGAGCGACCAGCTCTTTGCCGGTACCGCTCTCTCCCTGGATCAGCACGGTGGCGTCGGTCTCAGAGACCAACTCGATCAGGTCGAAAACCTCCTGCATCACTTTGCTTTTGCCCACGATGTTCCCGAAACCGTAGCGTTCCTGCACCTCCCGGGAGAGGCGACGCAACGTGGAAAGGTCGCGGAAGGTTTCCACCGCACCTATTGTCTGGCCCTGTTCATCGTAGAGGAGAGCCGTGTTCACGCTGATGGGAACCTTGCGTCCGTCTTTCCCCCGGATTTCGACCTCCACGTTGAGAGTGGGCTGTCCGGTCTCGAGGGTGCGGCGCATCGGACAATTCTGCCCGCACGCACTGCCGCGCAGCACTTCCCAGCACGGGCGACCGATTGCCTCGCTTGCGGTGTACCCCGTGATTTCCTCCGCCGCCCTGTTCCAGCACGTGATTTTCCACTCGCCGTCGATCGTGAACACGCCGTCGGTGATGCTGTTCAGGATCCCCGCCAGTCGGTTCCGCTCGAGCTCCGCCTCCCGCGTGCGCTCGGCCAGCTCCTGCCACAGCCGCCGGACTTCGTCCACGTCGCGGACCGTGAGCACCGCACCGGCGACTCCGGACTCGACACCGCGCAGCGGGCTGAAAGTGATGCTCAGCGTCTTGGCCTCGCCCTGTGGGGAGACGTAGCGAATGTAGACGTTCGCATGCACTTCTCCCTCGTCCAGAACACGGCGCAGGGGGACAAGCACTTCCTCGGTTTCGCCGAGGATACGGGTCACCGGCTCCCCCAAGAGAGCGCTTTCGTCCGGCACACCCAGTATCCGCACGACCTCCTCGCTGCAGCTCACCACCCGCTGTTCTCGGTCCACTACGATCAGCGCATCCTGACCGACCGGGATGTCCTCCATCGTCACTCGCCTCCCTGAGCTGGAAGTTCGGGGTGGCCTTCGAGCTACCAACCACTGAGCCAACAGGTTGTTCCCTTCAGATGCGGTCGTGTGCCGGTTCCCGATGTGGGTGTATTGTGCGACTGTTCGCACCGGACTGGTTTCTTTTGGCTCTCGCCGCACAGGCTGGGTGGACGCGGGATTGAGAATGGGGACCGAGGGCGACATACTGCGGTCAAAGACTTATCCTGAAGAAGTTTGGCTTTCGCGCCCTTGCCTACTGGGGGACGGAGTTCTCTGCGGGGCCACGGCCGGTGGAACAACCTATCTCTCCCACGCCGTCTTGTGACGCGTTCACACGGGCGGTTCCCGCAGCCGTTTGGGACTTTGTTCTCCGGAGGTATTGCCATGTACCCCTGCGTTCCTTTGGCACGGCAGACTCGCAACTCGGCGGGACGCATCGTCCGCCCCATCAGGGAGAACTGGCGGAACAGAAGCGGCGAATTCTCTTGCCTCGAAACAGGGTATTTCGGTACCTTGGCGTAAATTCGTGGAAAGGGCCCACCGACACCGAGGGAATGCCACCGATGAGACACGTGGACGGTCTGGACTACGGAGTGATTGTCTTCTACCTCGCGCTGATGCTGGGGATCGGCATTTACTTTCGGGCCAGGGTTCGGGGCGCGGTCGACTACTTCGCCGGTGGGAACCTGCTCCCCTGGTGGGTGAGTGGGATTTCGCTCTACATGAGCAGCTTCAGCGCATGGACGTTCTCCGGTGCTGCGGGTTTTGTGTACAACAAGGGATTCTACGCCCTCATCTACTTCGCCACCTGGTCGCTGGCTTTTTTCATCGGGTACCGTTTCACGGCGGCGCGCTGGCGTCGAGCACGGGTGATTTCGCCCGTGGAGTACGCGGCCACCCGCTACAACGTGACCACGCAGCAGTTCATTAGCTGGATCATGACCCTGGCCAGCATTCTGGGGGCGGGGATCACGCTGACGGCGGTCTCCAAGATCATCGCCTCGACCCTGGGACTGGACCAGATCGTTGTGACCGTTACGGTCGGCGTGGTGATGCTTCTGTACACCTACCTCGGAGGGCTTTGGGGCGTCGCCGTCACGGACGTGGTCCAGTTCGTGATTCTGGTGGCGAGCACCCTTGTGATCCTGCCCCTCAGTTTGCACGCTGCAGGGGGGCTGGGCCAGGTCCTGCGCGCAGCGCCTCCCTTCGAAATGGATTTCGTGTACAATGGGATCCGCTACAACGTGCACTGGCTGGTTGGCGTGACGTTGATCAACATCGTCAACGCCATGTCGCTGCTCGGGGCACAGCGCTACTACAGCGTGCTGGACGAGAAGGCTGCGAAAAAAGTAGGGCTCTCCGCGAGCCTGTTGTTTCTCACGGTACCTTTGCTCTTCGGCCTCCCACCACTGGCGGGGCGAATCTTTTGGCCCGACCTTCAGGCGGTGCCTTTTTTCCAGAATCTCACGCACCCCAGCGACGTGATCTACGTGGGCATTTGTCTCAAGATCCTCCCGAACGGTTTGATCGGGCTGTTTCTCGCCGCAATGTTCGCTGCCACGATGAGCTCTTTGGACACCAGTTTCAACGTGGTGTCCGCGGTGGTCTCGCGGGACGTGTACAAAGGCGTGTTCAAACCGGATGCCACCGACAAAGAGATGTTCCTCGTCGGGAAGATCGCGACGCTCATCGTCGGCGGCATCGTGATCAGCCTTGCCGTCTGGTATTCCACGAGCAAGCTCGGGATCTTCAACCTGATGGCGGTCGTCGTCGGACTCCTGCACCTGCCGATGACCATCCCGATGGCCATCGGATTGCTCAGCAAGAGGATCGCCCGTTGGTCGGCGCTGGCGGGTCTGGTTTGGGGCCTCACCGCGGGACTCACTGCCCAGTACGCACTCAAGTGGCCGATCGGCCTGATGATCTACTCGACCGCCGTCCCGACGCTGATCATCATGCTGGGCTCGTACCATCTCGGCCGCCTCTATCAGAAGAATTCTGCCTACAGCCTGGCTCTCGGTGCCGCAATTGCTGTTGGCCTCTGGATCGTCTTGCCGGGCACGGCCAGTGACGCCACGGCGATCTCCGTTTGGGGCGCGCGGGCCGGGGCTGTGGTTCTCGGCGCGACTCTGGTGCTTTTCTCCAGCCTGTTCGCACGGGAGACCGAAGAAGAACGCAGGATGGTGGAAGAGTTCTTCCGGAGGCTCGCCACGCCGGTGGATGTGGTGCGGGAGGTTTTCGCACGCGGCGCGCGGGAGAGCTCCCCGTTCACTCTGGTGGGACGAATCACCCTCATGGTCGGGTGCCTGGTGCTTGCGTTGTTGATATTCCCGGAAGGGAGGGATGTTTGGTACGCGAATGCGGGACTCAGCGCCGTGCTGATCACTGGCGGCTGGGCGATGAGCTACTTCGGGCGGAAATCCGAGCAGAGATTCTTTGAAATGGCCCGCAACGCACTGGCTCGATTGGAAACGGGTGCGGAAGGGTGAGAGGCAGCCGTCCGCCGCGCGCCCGGATCCAGGTCAGAGTCCGGCGCTTTGCGGCGGGGAGGTCGACTACGCGGAGAACCCTATCCTCTGATCGAAACAAAAGGGCGGACCGATCGGCCCGCCCTTTCTCGTCACGGGTGAGTGCCCCTCAGGCTGGTACAATTTCGTGCCGCGTTTTGTCGAACCGAACTTTTCGGCCCGTCTGCCAGGCTTCGATGGCCATGCAAAGGGCCACGGAGTGCTGGTAACCGGCTTCAATGGGGGCGTTGGGCTGCTTGCGGCTCCGGATACACTCCATCCAGTTCCGCATGTGGAGACTCGCGGTTCCTCCCGTGGCTTTCACCCCGGTGACCACCTTCGCTTTGGGCAATTCCATGTCCTGGAGTTTGTGGGGCTTGCCATCGAGACTGTGTCGAGCTTCGAGCCCGCCTTCGCCGGTCACCATGTTGCGACCCAGGTCGAGCGTGCCCTGGGTGCTGAAGTAGAGTTCTTTCACGCCGCCGTAGGAGTTGTGCTGGCGCGAGGTGAACAGCACCTGAAAGCCGCTCGGGTACTCGAAGACTGCCGTGAAGGTGTCGGGATTCTCGCGGCCGTCCTTCCAGACCTCGAGGCGCCCGGACGCGACGCAGGTCTCCGGATACGGATCACCAGAGAACCACGAGACCGTGTCGATTTGATGGACCATCCACTGGTCGGGAATACCGGAGGAGAAGGGCCAGAACAGCCGGAATTCAAGGTAGTAGCGTGGATTCCACGGCCGGTAGGGCAGATCGATCAGGTAGCGGCCCCAGTCCGTATCCTCTTTGCGAATGCGTTTGAGTTCCTCAAAACGGCGCCAGCGCTTGGGCTGATTGACGTTCCACACAAGCTCGACGAATGTGATCTTGCCGAACTTGCCTTCCTGGATGAATTTCGCAGCAGTCTGGTAGTTGGGACCGCTCCGCCTCTGCGTGCCGACCTGGACGATCCGATCGGATTCGGAGACCGCTTTCAGCACCTTTTTCGCGTCTTTCATCGTGTGGGCGAGTGGCTTCTCGACGTACACGTCCTTGCCGGCTTTCACGGCTTCCACGCAGTGGTAGGCGTGCTGGAAGTCGGCGGTCGCGATGATCACCGCGTCGATGTCTTTCATCGAGTACAGCTCATCCGTGTTCCTGACGAGTTTCGGACGGCGTCCGCTCAGTTTTTCCACGAGGTTGGCGGAAATCTCCCGCGGCTCTTTCCAGATGTCGCACACAGCCACGATCTCCATGTTGAGATCTTTGGCGTGCTCGTAGAAGAGCTCGATGAGGTCACGACCTCGGTGACCCGGACCGACCACCGCAACATTGACGCGATCGTTGGCGCCAAGGACCCTCTCGGGACGCAGGACACTTGCGGCTGCACCCGCGGCAGCGAGACCCGCGGCCGCTTTCGCGCTGGACTTGAGGAACTGGCGTCTGGTGGTCTCTTTCGTCGTCATGGCTCTCCCTCCGTTTTTGTTCCACAAGCCCAAGGCTCACTCGCGATCCCGGTGGATTAAATGAATTTTCCGGACCGCGGGTTTCTCGGCGGGTAGAGGAGGTCTCCGGAGGGACGCGCTCCCGTGCGTCCTCCGGGTAGGGGAGGGTGGTCCTTGGTTCTCGCGCCGTTTCTGCGCAGGAAGTCTGGGCGACCCAAGAACGGCTTCGGCCCGCACGGCGAACCGCAGGGCCGACGGGAGCCGGCCCCTCCAGGTGGACACAGCCGCGGCAACGGTTCGGAGGGACGCGCTCCTGTGCGTCCTCGGGTGGAAAGGGAGTGGTGTGGGGTGAGCGGAACGATCTCGGCCCGCACAGCGGGCCGTAGGGCGGCCAGGAGACCGCCCCTCCAAATGATCACGGTGGCGACGACGTTCTAAAGGGACGCGCTCCTGCGCGTCCCGGACCGTTCTACCCGGAAACAAAAAGGGCGAGGGGAGAACCCCTCGCCCTGCCGATGTTCCCGCGCTTGTCGAACGGTCTCAGACGTTCTCGGGGACGACGTAGGGATACCGGTACTCGCGGGTGAGGTAGTAGTTGGCCTGCTCGTCGCCGACGAACCTCTCGGCGTGACCGTCGAACACGAGCTCGCGGCCCAGGCGGTAGGAGATGTTCGCCAGGTGAGACATCACGGTGGACATGTGCCCTTCGAGAATGTCGGCGTTGAGCTTGGTCCAATCGTTGGCGCGCACCGCCTCGATGAAATTCACGAAATGCGCCGAACCACCAGTGCCGGCCAAGTTCATCGGATCGGCCACGTCGCCCGCGCCGTCGTAGTATTCGCCCGGCTCGTTTTTGCGGCCGTAGTAGGTTTTCCACTTGTCGCCTTTGAGGTGCATCCAACCTTCGGTGCCGAAGAACAGGTTGCCGATGCGCACACCGGCCTCATCGTTGGTGTACCAGCCGCGCACCTCGAACTGGATGATCTTGCCGTCCGCGTATTCGAACGTAGCGAGCTGGGTGTTCGGGGTTTCCTGGTCGTCGTCGCAGGCGTACTTGCCGCCCACGCACTTGATGCGGACCGGATGTTCTCGCTTGTTCATGCCCCAGCGAGCGATGTCCATCTGGTGCGGTCCCTGGTTGCCGATGTCGGCGCACCCGAAGTCCCAGAACCAGTGCCACTTGTAGTGGACCAGGATCGTGTTGTAGGGACGCCACGGTGCGGGCCCAAGCCACAGGTCCCAGTGCAGACCCTGCGGCACGGGGGCCTGCTTGCCCCGGCCGATGCAATCGCGCGGCTTGAAGCACAGCCCTTTGGCCATGTAGATCTCGCCCAACTTTCCGGAATGCAGAAACTCGATGGCCTTGCGCACGCCCTCGATGCTGCGGTTCTGCATTCCAACCTGCACCACGCGGTTGTACTTGCGGGCGGCCTCGATCATCTTGCGGCCTTCCCAGATGTTGTGGGAGATGGGCTTCTCCACGTAGACGTGCTTGCCCGCCTGGCAGGCCCAGATGGTCGCCAGCGCGTGCCAGTGGTCCGGCGTTGCGATCGACACCGCGTCAATGTCTTTGTCTTCGAGCACCCGGCGCAGGTCGACTTCGGTTTTGGGTTTCTTGCCCTGAAGTTGCTGCAGTTGAGCTACCCGTTCCGGGAACAGCCGCTCGTCCGGATCGCACAGGGTTTTCACTTCCACTCCGGGGATCTTGGCCCACTCTTTGTAGTGCGAGCGTCCGCGGCCGTGGATGCCGATCACCGCCATGACCACTCGATCGTTGGCGCCCAGCACCCGCTGCGGACGAATACCGCCGAAGGCCATGCTGGCAGCCGCGACTCCGGCGACGCCTTTCGCCCCCTTCTTGATGAACTCCCGGCGGTCCATCTCTTCCTGCACGCCCATACGCACCTCCTTCGGCTACACGATCGCAATCAAACAAGTGCGAACTTTTTCTTTCGAAACTCATGCGAAATAAGTGAATTCTTGGCAAAAGGGCAAGTGGAATCTGGTGACCGGTAACGCGGCATGCTGAAGAAGCCGGACGATTTTCCCTCTGGGTGGCGGAACCTCCTCAGGGCGGGTCGGCACAGTGTCCGGGAGTTCTTCCGGAATGGCCGTGAAAGTGACGACCAGTTCTGTGAGAGCAGACGTCCCAGCTTCTCCTCCTGGGAGGGAGAAAATCTTTGAGAATTCTCCTCGGCAGAAGGAGAATTTGGTTGGCCAGGTCCAACAGCATCTCCCAGTGGGGAACCGGAGCCGACTGCGGCGTTGCCTCTCTTGGTTGGTTTCTTGGCAACTCGGTGCCACCGAGTCCGAGGACCGGAAGGCCCGCAACTCGACAGGTTTGAAGATTTCCCGCTTGGCAACCCCGACACAAGATGTGGTCCCGGCGTCCAGCGGCTGTTTCTGCTGTCAAGGACGAGTCCGACGGCGTCTGCTTCTGACATCGTAGCTAAGCCCTGCGCCGCGCGCTCCACGCCTCGACCTCGCTAGCAAGCTGTCGGAAAACGCGTCTCTTCACCTGGCACCACCGAAGCAAGACCGTCGCCCGTCATTTCCCTTGAAAAATAACCTGTCCTTGGATATCTTGGGCTGAGCCTAAAGAAAACTGGTAGAGGAGTAGGCTCTTCTCAGCAATTGAGGCAAGTCAGTGGGTTTGTTGTCCACTGTGCTGGTTTCGGTTCCGTCGCTGGTTGCAGAGCTAAACGGTGAAGGAGGTCGGAAATGGCCCTTGCGATTCGTGCCAAGGAAGAGTGTGAATTCGATCTCGTCTCCCTCGGAGAGTGCATGATCCGTTTGAGTCCTCCGGGCCACCAGCGGATCGAACTGACGCCGTATTTCGAAGCCTGGGCTGGGGGCGGCGAGTACAACGTGGCGTACGCCCTTTCTCGCCTGGGCCTCCGTACGGGGTGGGTTTCGCGGCTCGTGGATAATCCGCTCGGCTGGTTCATTCGGAATCACGCCCGCGCGGGCGGGGTGGACATCAGCGAGGTTGTCTGGGTGCCCTACGACGGTGTCGGCAAGAAGGACCGCATCGGGCTGAACTTCACGGAAGTGGGCATTGGCGTCCGGGCCAGCGTGACCCTCTACGATCGCGGACACTCCGCGGCCTCGCACATGAAGCCTGGCGAGGTGGATTGGAAACGCCTGTTCCAGGAGCGCGGCGTGCGCTGGTTCCACACGGGTGGCATTTTCACCGCGCTCAGCGAAACGACCGCCGAAGTGGTAAAGGAGGCGATGCAGGCAGCGCACGAAGCCGGGACGATTGTCAGTTACGACCTGAATTTCCGCAGCAAACTGTGGACGAGCGAACAGGCCATTGCCACCACAAAAGAGTTGGTTCCCTACATCACCGTGCTGATTGGCAACGAAGAAGATTTCCAGAAAACGCTCGGCTTTGAAGTGAAAGGCGTGGACGAGAGCCTGAAGAGACTGCCCATCGAGGCTTACAAAGAGATGGTGCAGGATGTGGTGAAGACCTACCCACACATCCAGGTCGTGGCCACGACGCTCCGCGAAGTGCTCAGCGGACTGCTGAACAACTGGTCCGCCATCATGTACTACGACGGCAAGTTCTACGAGTCGGTGAAGTTCGAACGCCTCGAAATCGAGGACCGCGTCGGCGGGGGTGACGGTTTCTGCAGTGGGATGATCTACGGCTTCCTCAATGGTTTCGACCCGCAGGACATCGTCAACTTCGGTGCGGCCCACGGCGCTCTGTTGCAAAGCACGCGCGGCGACACCAGCATGATCACTCTGGACGAGGTGATGCACGTGATGAGGGGCGGTACGGCGAGGATCAAACGGTGAGTCAGGGACGACAACGCTCGGGATTTTCTGCGTGAACGGTCAACCGAGGGAGCAGAACCGATGGCGAGCTACGATCAAAGCGTGCTGAAGAACTTCCAGCCCAAGCACGAATTCTTCGTCGGCATCGACTCGGACGGCTGCGTTTTCGATTCGATGGAGATCAAGCACAAGGAGTGCTTCATCCCGAACATCATCAAGTACTGGAACCTGCAGGCTGTCTCCAAATACGCGCGCGAGGCGGCTGAGTTCGTCAATCTCTACTCGAAGTGGAGGGGGACCAACCGCTTTCCGGCGCTGCTGATGGTTTTCGATCTTCTTCGCGAACGCCCGGAAGTGCAGAGGCGTGGGGTGAAGCTACCGGACGTGCAGAAGCTGCGTGAGTACGTGGATTCCGGTGTACCGTTGAGCAACGCCACCCTCAAGGAGTGGGTGGAGCGCACCGGGGATCCGATCCTGAAGCACACCCTCGAATGGAGCGAGGCGGTGAACCGCACCATTGCGGACATCGTGAAGGGCGTGCCGCCGTTTCCGTACGTCCGGGAGAGCCTCGAGAAACTCTCCGAGGGAGCGGACATCATCATCGTGTCGCAAACGCCCACGGAAGCGCTGGTGCGCGAGTGGGAAGAGCACGACATCGCCAAGTACGCCGCGATCATTGCGGGGCAGGAGCTCGGCAGCAAGACCGAACATATCCGGCTCGCTGCTGGCGGCAAGTACGAGCCGGAAAAGATGCTGATGATCGGCGACGCGCCCGGTGACCTGAAAGCGGCGAAGGCGAACAACGCGCTGTTCTACCCGATCAACCCCGGGCGGGAAGAGGAGTCCTGGCAGCGGTTCTACGAGGAAGCCATCGATCGCTTCTTCGCCGGCACGTACGCCGGGGACTACGAGAAGAAACTGATCGAAGAGTTCGAAAGGGCTCTGCCGGACACTCCTCCTTGGAAGCGGTAGTTTGTCACATCCCACTTTCTGCTGACGCGCCCCCTTCTGTGGGGCGCTTTTGTTTGGGAGCCCCGGTAGGCGGGGGATGCCAGTGTTGTGGCAAAGAGGGTCTGCGAAGCTAGACGGTGGCCAGGTGGCGTAGTCGGGCAAATCCAATTTCGAGGTGTGCGATGAGGCGACGGGCCGACATCACTCGAAGGTCTTTTCTGCGCGTAGGGGCTTCGGCCTTCGCGGCCGGCCCCTTCGTACTCGCCGGATGCACGCGCTACGAGTACGATTTGCTGATCGCCGGAGCACGGGTGTACGACGGGAGCGGTGGGGACCCGATCGA
>CAYXFI010000065.1:0-13820 GCA_964464205.1 uncultured Cytophagia bacterium | reverse complement strand
GCATCAGCGACATCACCTACGGCCAAATCCTGAGCGCTTTCCAGTTCAGCTACACGTTTGGTTTCCTCGCGGCAGGCCGGTTCATCGACTGGGTCGGCACCAAACTCGGGTATTTCCTGGCGATCGTCGCCTGGTCGCTTGCCGCTGCGCTGCATGCGGTGTGTCGCTCGGGTGGGTGTCTGGGGATCTGGCGCTTCTTGCTCGGTCTTGCGGAGTCCGGCAATTTCCCGGCAGCGATCAAAAGCGTGTCGGAATGGTTTCCGGTCCGGGAGCGGGCTTTCGCGACCTCGCTGTTCAACTCGGGAACCAGTATCTCTTCCATCGTCGGTCCACCGGTGATCGCCGCAATTGCCCTCTCCCTCGGCTGGCGAAGCGCTTTTCTCGCCTTTGGGCTCCTCGGCTTCGCGCTGGCTGCCGTGTGGCATTTTGCGTACCGGAAACCAACGCACTCATTCGCCGTGCCCCGACCATCTCTGAACGAAAGCTATCGCTGGAAGGATCTGCTCGTCTACCGCGAGACCTACGGGATCATGCTGGGCAAGTTCCTCACGGATCCGGTGTGGTGGTTCTATCTCTTCTGGATGCCCAATTACCTCGCATCGCAGCGGGGTTTCGATTTGAAGGGCATCGCCATCGCGATCCCGTTGATCTACACGATCGCCAGTTTGCTGGGCTACCTGGGCGGCTGGTTCCCCGGCTACCTGATGCGACGCGGCTGGAGCCTGAACCGGGCGAGGAAGACGACCATGCTCATCTGTGCGCTCGCGCTGCCCGTTTCCGCTACCGCGGTGCTTGCGAAAGACCCGTGGGTGGCCATTCTGCTGGTGAGCCTGGCTTGCGGCGCGCACAACGGCTGGTCGGCGAACATGTTCACGCTGACGAGCGATTGCTTCCCTTCGGGCGCGGTGGGCTCGGTGACCGGCCTCGGGGGATTTGCCGGCGGAATCGGCGGTCTGTTGATCGCCACTCTGGCGCCCGGCTACATCGTCACGTATTTCGGGTACGTGCCCATCTTTTTCCTGATGGGCGTGCTTCACCCTCTGGCGTTTGCCGGGATTCTGCTGCTCATTCCTGCGGTCGGCGCGCTGCGGCGATTACGCCCCGGATCGGAGACGAATTAGTTGGGAGGAAGTCGCACCGGTGGCGGCCGCTCCCGAACTGGAAACGGGGGCTGCGCTCTTCGTCCAAAGGTCAGACGAGCGGGAGGTGCAAAAATGGATCGGAGACGTTTTCTGAAGACGAGTGCTTCTGCTGCGGCTGGACTGGTCGTGGCGAGCGCATTCGAAGGCCAGACGTTCGGCAAGAATGACGAGATTACCATGGCTGTGGTGGGAATCCACGGCCAGGGGAAAAGTCACCTGCGCTGCTTTGCTGGCATCCCGGGCGTGAGGGTCAAGACAATCTGCGAGATCGACGAGCGCCTTTGGCCGCAGGCACGAAAGTTCGCGCGAGAGCTCGGCATCGAGAAGATCCATTTCGAGTACGACATCCGCAGAGTGCTGGACGACAAAGACATCGATGCGATCAGCATTGCGACGCCGGACCACTGGCACGCACTGATGACCATCTGGGCGTGTCAGGCCGGGAAGGACGTGTACGTGGAAAAGCCGGTGTCGCACAACGTTTGGGAGGGGCGGAAGGCGGTCGAAGCAGCTCGGAAGTACAACCGCATCGTGGCCGCGGGCACGCAGCAACGCAGCTACCCGCACGTCCAGAAAGCCGTCGAGCTGCTGCGCAACGGCGTGATCGGCGATGTCTACATGGCCAAAGGCTTGTGCTTCAAGCCGCGCGACAGCATCGGCCACAAGCCCGACGGCCCGGTGCCTCCCGGGGTTCACTACGATCTCTGGCTGGGCCCGGCCCCACTGCGCCCGTTCAACGAGAATCGGTTCCACTACAACTGGCACTGGTTTTGGGACTACGGCTGCGCGGACATCGGAAACCAGGGCGTCCACGAAATGGACACAGCTCGTTGGGGACTGGGCAAAACCACTCTCCCTCGAAAGATTCACTGCGTCGGCGGCTACTACGCATTCGATTCGGACCAGGAGACGCCGAACACGCAACTTGCGACGTTTGAGTGGGAGGACGGCACCATTCTTCAGTTCGAAGTCAGGGGGCTCTACACGAACACGGAGGACGGCATCCGGATCGGAAACCTCTTCTTCGGCACCGAGGGCTGGATGCACGTGGACATTACTGGCTTTCGGACGTATCTCGGCCGCAAGAACGAGCCCGGGCCGAGGATGGACGCCGTCGTCGTAAGTCAATTGGCCGGAATCGGCGGACCGCAGGGCTTCCGCGAAAGCCACTTCCACACCTCGTCGCGGATCCTGCACCGGGAGAACTTCATCAAAGCGGTGAGGTCCCGGAACCCGGCGGACCTGAACGCGGACATCCTGGAGGGCCACCTGTCTTCCGCTCTCTGCCACCTGGCCAACATTTCGTACCGGCTGGGCCGGGAGCTCGTGTTCGACGCCCACAACGAGCGATTCGTCGGGGATGAACAGGCGGACGGTTACCTGACACGCTGGTATCGACATCCCTTTGTGGTGCCGGAAGAAGTGTGACCGAGACAGGTGGGGTTAGGCGGCACGGCCACGCTGCTGGCACGGGACTGACGCCAGCCTTCTTCGCCTCGGGCCCACAGACCTGAGTTCGTGATCAGCTCCCGAGCCGTCGCACGAGGCGGCGGGCACGGTGTCGCGGTGTCGCGCCGCGAGGGGGATCTGCGCAGCGCTCTGCGGGTGTGGGCACTCGTGCGTGCCGGCCCGACTTTGGTCCGACCTCAGCAGCGGGACGCTTGGACGTTTTCTTGGCACAACGGGCCGGTGCTTAGGACGCCGACCGACCCCCGGTCGCCCAGTCGAGATTCGCGTGTGCTCCCACCTGGATTGTCTCCCCCGAGTTTTCCTTCCTGCCGGCAACCGGACTTCCAAGCCCCCGGGGTATTGAAAGAGCGCAGTTCTACCGCGGCGGTGAGTGCCGGCGAAGACTACCGCGTCCGTCGACTTCGTACCTGCAGGGTGGGTTAACAGGTCTCGACATCTTTTTGCAAGAGGTGGCGGTTCCGATGCCGATTTCTCTTGCTTTTCTCTGGGGCGTGGGACAATTTAGCGACAGCCTTCGCCGGAAGCGAAACAACGATCGCTGGAGGTTCCGATGAAGAAGCTGCCACGGGAGGCATTTCGCGGGGTCGTGGTTCCGCTGCTGACCCCCTTCAACGAGTCGGGCCGCATCGATTTCGACGGGCTGGTCGTGCTGATCGATTGGCTGCTCCGCCAGGAAATCGACATGCTCTTCCTGATGGGTGGGAGCGGGGAGTGGCAGGCCCTGGAGCTCCGCGAGCGTCGGGAGCTGATCGAGATCGCGATTCAGGCGGCGGGAGACCGCGTGCCAGTTGTGCCGAACGTCGGCTCGGAGAGTTTGTCGGAAACACTGGAGCTTCGCGACGCCGCCGTGCGGGCTGGGGCGCAGGCGATTGGGCTGGTCATTCCGGAGTCGGTGAGACCTGGGCAGGACGCTTTGCTCTCCTACTTCTCGTCGGTGTGTGGCCGGTGCCCTGTGCCGGTGATGCTCTACGACCCGCGCGGTTCCGGACCGCGGAGTCCCACGCCAGCGACCGTAAGGCGCACACTCGAAGAGTGCGAGAACGTGGTCGCGATGAAATACCGCACGACGGACGCGGAGCGCATGGCGCGGATGTGCCGGGAGGTGGGCGGAGAGTTGCAGATCCTGAGCGGCGTCGAGACCGTTTACCTGAGCGACCTGGCCTACGGCGCGACGGGTGTGGTCGGTGGCGGCGCCAATCTCTGGCCCAACTTGATTTCGGCTATCGGGAAAGCCTTTGCGGATGGGGACATCGAGCGCGCTCGCCAGCTCCAGTTCCACCTGATTGATCTCAACGATCGGCTGGGCACCGTCCCGTGGCCACTGAGCGGAAAAGTGGCTTTGCGAGCCCTGGGGTTGCCAATCGAACCGATCGTACGCGTGGAGCTCGAGTCGGTGCCAAGGGAGGCCGAGTTTCGTACCGTGGAGGAGCTGGTACGCGGGTCAGAATGGACCGTGCGGTTTGAGGCGTAGCGGCCCGGCCTGGTTAGGGGACGGACGGAACGGGCATCCAACAGGGAGATTCGCCCGCAGCGGTGAGAGGTCAGGCGCCTCATCTGGCCGAATGGTCACGGCAGATCGGATCGCTGCAACAGCTCAATTGCGTGGCGGTACCGCCTGTTTGACACCCATTCGGGCGCACCTTTCGGCATCTACCCCGAGCGCAACGAAGCGAAGCCCTCGCGGCCTGCGCGTGGGTTCAGGGGGGACCCGCCAGTTGAAGCCTTGTCGGGTCAGACGTAAGTACGAGTCGAAACGACCGCGCCGTGAGTGAAGCTCCGGAGGGAACGATGCCAGTGTACCGAAACAGGTGGGTCGCGGGTGCTCTCCTGGTAGTGGCGGTCCTGATTTTCCTCTGGCAGGCCTCTGCAAGAGAAGCCTCGGTGGTCGAAATGGTGGTGGGCGGCGGGCTGTTCGCGGTGCTCCTGGCCGCGATGCTCCTGTTCACAGATGAGCCAGCGCGAGGATGGCTTCAATCGCTCGCTTCGCGGTCGGCGTTGAGCGCGTACGTGCCGCCTCTGTTTGCCTGCGTGCTCGCCGTCGCCTACGGTTTGGGCGTGGGTGCCCCTGGATTCCTGGGCATTCTGGTCCCGTACTGCCTGGTGCCGGTGATCCTAGCGAAGCTCGCCAACCGCTGGGGCCCCGTTCCCAATCTCTGGGATGCGCTGGCGATCCTGGCCATTTGGTTCCCAGTGGAGCTCGGATGGGTCTCGGGTCCACCCCTTCCGTTTCGTCACGGCGTCATGGGATTCGGCTCGCTCCTGGCGATGCCCGTGGCACTGTACACGTTTTTGGCCGTGCGGCGGGTCTCAGGCATGGGCTTCCGTCTCGATTTGCGCGGATCGGACCTGCAGTGGGCCGTGATCTACTTCCTCGCCTTCATGCCTTTCGCACTGGCGATCGGTTTGCCCACGGGGTTCATCGCGCCGTCGGAACATGCGCCGAATGTCGCGAGGGCGATCGGAACCCTGGTGGCCATCTTCCTGTTCACCGGCATCCCCGAGGAGGTCCTGTTCCGGGGCTTGATCTTGAACTTGCTCGCTCAACGCTTGCAAGAGCGCAGCCGCTGGAAACCGGTCTCGCTCGTCGTTTCGTCGGTCATTTTCGGCTGGGCCCATGTGAACAACCACGTGCCACCGCTGGCTCAGTGGGACCTCGGGCCTCTGGGCTCACTTACGGTTCCGTGGGTCTACGTGCTGCTGGCGACAATCGCGGGCGTGTTCTACGGACTCGCGTACCTGAAAACGGGGCGTGTGACCGCGGCTGCTCTGACGCACGCGCTGGTGGACGCAGTGTGGTCTCTCGCGTTTGGAGGGTGAGAGTGCGCGCGGGATCGTTGTGGCGGCGAATCCTCCTGCCCGCACCAAGAATGCAGGCAGTCTGGCTGCTCTGCCTGCTGATCTGCCTCTTCGACGCGCGGGCTGACGGTCGAGCCGGAGACACCCTCTGGCCGGATGCGGGCAGAGAAGCCAGACCGGGCACGTACTGGTGGTGGATGGGGAGTGCGGTGGACAGCGCGGGACTGCGGTCCAATCTGTCGCAGCTGGCGCAGGCCGGGATCGGTGGCGTACTGGTTATCCCCATATACGGGGCCAAGGGGTACGAGGACCGCTTCATCAACTACCTGAGCCCCAGGTGGATGCGCATGCTGAACTACGCTTCGTCCGTCGCGGAGAGCCTGGGGATGTGGGTGGACATGACAACGGGCACCGGGTGGCCCTTTGGCGGGAGCCACGTGGCCCCGGAGTACGCCGCCAAGAAGCTCCTTCTACGGACGTTCGGGGCCTCGCCGCGCCGGCCGGTGGAAGTCCAGTTTGAGCCCGGTGAGATGTGCGCTGTCGTGGCCTACGGTGGACGGGGTGAGAGGGAGGATCTCTCGGGGATGCTCGGCTCCGGCGGTTTGCTGCGTTGGCGGCCGGAGAAGGGGAGCTGGGTGGTCGTGGCCCTCATGCGGCGGGGTACGGGGCAAAAAGTGAAGCGCGCTGCGCCCGGCAACGCGGGTCTTGTGCTCGATCCCTTTTCGCCGGAGGCGATGCATTTCTACCTGCAGAGATTCGATTCGGCCTTCGCTCTCTCCGGCGCCCCTTTCCCACGGGCACAGTACCACGACTCGTACGAGTACTTCGGGGCAAACTGGACGGACCGCTTCTTGAGTGAATTCTACGCTCGGAGAGGGTATCGGCTCGAGGATGTCCTGTGTGCCCTGGGTGGAAGGGCGTCCGCGGACTCGGTTGCGCGGGTGAAGGCGGACTACCGCCGAACCCTCGCGGAACTTCACCTGGAATACATTCGGACTTGGGTCGACTGGGCTCACGCGCGGGGTAGTCTCACCAGGAACGAGGCTCACGGGGCGCCGGCGAATCTGTTGGACCTGTATGCGGCGGCCGATATTCCGGAGACTGAGACCTTCGGCTCCACACCGTTTCCGATTCCCGGACTGCGCCGCTCGCAACAGAACGTCCGGGAAGATGAACCCGATCCGGTGATCCTGCGCTTCGCCTCCTCGGCCGCCCACGTGACCGGCAGGAGGCTGGTGGCGTCGGAGACGTGCACCTGGTTGCGGGAGCATTTCAAAACCGCCTTGTCGCAGGTGAAGCCGGAGATCGATCAGCTATTCCTGGCTGGGATCAATCACATCTTCTATCACGGGGCGGCGTATTCTCCCGGGGAAGCTCCGTGGCCGGGATGGCTGTTCTACGCCTCAGTAGCTTTTCAGCCCGCCAACTCCATCTGGCGCGATTTCCCGGCCCTGAACGCCTACGTCACAAGATGCCAGTCGGTGCTACAAAGTGGACTCCCGGACGACGACGTGCTGCTGTACTGGCCGCTCGAGGACATTTGGCACGACACGAGTGGATACCAGATTCAACTCACGGTGCACCGGACGGAATGGGTCGACGGCCATCCCTACGGCGAGCTCGCGGCGGAGCTGCTTCGGAAAGGCTTCACATTCGACTTCACCTCGGATTCGCAACTCGGTGGCCTTACGGTGGAGGATGGCGCGCTCGTGTCGGGGGGCGCCCGTTTCGCGGCCCTTTTGGTTCCGGAGTGTCGCTACATTCCGCTGTTCACGTGGCGGAGGCTGGAGCACCTCGCTCGCTGGGGCGCGACCATTCTGTTCCACCGCGCCTTGCCGCAGGACGTGCCCGGACTGGCACTCCTCGAACGGCGGCGTGAGGCACTACGGGAAGCCCAGCGCAAGCTCCGCTTCGTGCGAAAAAGCCCCGGTCTGCTGGAGGCTGCGCTGGGGAGAGGGCGGTTCGTGCTTTCGAAGGACATTGACCTGCTGCTGGCGGCGGCTGGCGTGGCCCCGGAGGCGATGGCCCATCACTGGCTGCAGTTCATCCGGCGCAGGCTGACGGACGGCTGTTTCTACTTCGTCGCCAATCTGGGCCGGAAGCCTGTGGACACGTGGGTGAGCCTGTCCCGCCCCGGCCGCGCGATGGCGTTGCTCGACCCGCTGACTGGTGAGGTAGGTCTTGCAGCGACCAGGAGGGATTCGAATCGGCTGCGGGTGCACCTCCAGGTAGCACCAGGCCAGTCTTTGATCCTTCGCACTCTCGAGAGGGAGCTCCCTGATCTTCCGGGCTGGTCCTATTACCACTGTTCGGGAATGCCCGTGAAGGTCGGGGGAAGATGGAGAGTGGAGTTCATTCGGGGCGGCCCGGTGCTTCCGGAGACCGTTGAGATCGACACTCTGAGGTCCTGGACGGAGCTTGGCGATCCGGAAATGGTCCGATTCGCAGGCACCGCCCGGTACACGGTGGTTTTCGAAATGCCCCCGGGTGAGGCGGACGATTGGCTCCTTGATCTGGGGGACGTGCGCGAGAGCGCGAGGGTGAAGTTGAATGGGGTGGAAGTGGGAACTGTGTGGTGTTTGCCTTTCGCCGTACGCGTGGGCCGTTTCCTTCGCCCCGGCTGGAACACGCTCGAGGTGGAGGTCACGAACCTCTCGGCCAATCGGATCCGCGACCTGGACCGGCGTGGCCTGCCCTGGAAGAGGTTCTACGACATCAACTTCGTGAACATCCGATACCGCCCGTTCGACGCAAGTTCTTGGGAGCCCGTGCCATCCGGCCTGCTCGGCCCCGTGCGGCTGGTTCCGCTTCGGCGGTTCAATCCGCTGGATGAGCAGGGTTGATCCCACTTTCGCGGAGTAGCCGGCGGCCTGTGGCGACCGTCAATCCGCTAGCCACTCCTCCAAGTGCTCGCGCACGAACTCGTCGTCATTCAGGTGGGGATAGGCCCGGCACACCCGGTCGATCTCGTCCATTTGTCCGGGTCCGAGGTCTTCCTCGGGATCCAGCAGCCACCGTCCTTCCAGCAAGCCCTGCCGGCGCAGCACCTCGTGCACACCGGCGATGCTTCCCCGGAAGCCGTTGGCCGCGTCGAAGATGGCCGCATTGGCATCGGTCACCTGATTGGCCAGGACCAGGAGGTGGGACGGGATACTACCACCGTTTCGCACGGCGGAGTGGATCTCCTCGAGCATTTCCACCGCCCGTTTTGTCCACACCGCCCAGTGGCCCAGTAGTCCGCCCACGAACCGAAGTTCGACCGTCCCGCCCTCGGTCTCGAACCGGAAAGGCGTGAGCAGGTCCAGCACGATGTGGTCGTCGTTACCCGTGTACAGGGCAATCTCGCCCGCGCGGCTCGAGTCCGCCACACCACGGAGCACGTCCAGGGTGTGGTAGCGGTGGAAGGCGGCCACTTTAATCGCGACCAAGTTCTCGATCTCGCACAATCTTCGCCAAAACGGGTAGGGCAGAGGTCGTCCCCCCACTGCCTCCTGCAGGTAGAAGCCCATCAGGGGGATCACCTCCGCGACCTCCCGGCAGTGGTCGATGAGCTCGTCCACGGAGGCGTCGGGGAGAGCGGCGAGGCTCAAGAGCCCGGCATGGTAGCCGAACTCCGCGGCGACCTGCGCCTCGCGCACGGCCTGATCGGTCTTGCCAGTGATTCCGGCGACCCGCACAATCTTTTTCCCCGTTCTCTCTTCGAATTCATCGATCACCCGGGCCGTGAACTCGAGGAGCGGCCTGTAGAGCCCCACTTTGGGATCGCGGATGGCGAACTGGGTGGTGTGCACGCCGATGGCAATTCCCCCGGCCCCGGCGTGCAGATAGTAGCGTGTCAGTGCTCTCTGTCGCCGCTCGTCCCAGCGGCGATCGGCGTTCAGTGCCAGGGGATGCGCGGGGATGACTACTCCCCTGCGTAGAATGGACAGAATCTCGCCTGGGGGCGTAGGTAGCCGTGCCATCGGTAGCCTCCTAGCTTGCCAAGACTAGAATTCGCCGGTGCGCACTTCGAAATGGGTCGGTTTGTCGTACGTCGGCCCTCCAATCTGGATCCAGTGGGCCGTCCACCGGATGAGCCTGCCGAGACACACCTGCGGGTAACCAAAGAGTTCCAAGCAGCGGGACGCGTTGGCCAGAAACGCAGTGTTCTGCTCCTCGTCCGCCAGCCTCGGGCCTTCGTCCAGGCCCAGCAGTTCGGCGAAGCGTCCGGCCAACCAGCGCACGGAGATCGTCTCGGGCCCGGTGACGTTGAGCACAGTGGCGGGCGAGGAGCAGATTGCCAGACTGCGCAGTACGTACGCGTTGGCATCGCCCTGCCAGATGGCGTTGAAGGCGGGCATCGCCACCGAGATCGGTTCCCTTTGGGCCACGCGGCTGGCTACGTCCAGCAGCACGCCGTAGCGCATTTCCACGGCGTAGTTGAGTCGGATGATGGTCACTGGCACGCCATACTGATCCGAGAAGTACTCGAAGACTCGCTCGCGCGCCAGTGCCGATTGCGCGTATTCGCCGATCGGTTGCGGAGGCGTGTCCTCTGTGGCGCCCCCTGAGAAAACAGGCACGAGCGGGTAGACATTCCCGGTGGAAAAACACACGATTCGCGAGTTTCGGTACCTTTCCGCTACGAGAGCTGGCAGGTAGGCATTCAGAGCCCAGGTGAGCGGCTTGTTCCGTGTGGTACCGAACTTCCGACCGGCCATGAAAATCACGTTCTGGGCGTCCGGCAGAGACCGGAGGAAATCGCGATCCAGGAGGTCCCCGCGGTGTACTTCCACACCTTTCTCGGCGAGTCGGTCGGCGAGTCCAGGCGTGGAAAACCTCGAGGCAGCGATGACTTTCCGCCGGCGGCCGGACTCGCGGCTGGCTCGCACGGCCATCTCCGCCAGCGAGGGCCCCATTTTCCCGCCCGCGCCAAGGACGACAATGTCGCCCTCGAGTTGGCTGAAGAATTCGACGAGCGGCTTGGGAGGTCGGGAGAGAAGTTCATCGAGTTGCTCTACCGTGTCGATTCGCTCTGGAAATAGCACGACCTATCCTCCCTGGGATTGGTGAATGACCCGGACCTCGCGCAGGTTACGGGGGAGTGAGAGCGTTCCGCCGATGCCATACGCCACGTCGGGGACCCTCGAGTGTGGCTGCACGCCGGCGGGAGACTATGTCACGCGTGGTCCATTACCAGACACCGTAAGTTAGTTTCTCTCCGACTGAAAAGCAATGCCGTCCTGGGGCCTCGCAGCAAACCAGCGGAAAGACGCCAAGGAACAGAGGAAAGCCGTCGTACTCCCTCAGCGATACTGGGGAGGGAGTGAACGGAAGTGGACAGGCCGAGGTCGGGTCGAGACACATCGAGAGCCGATCCGAGGACCAGCGGCGCACGCCCGAATCCGCTGTGCGCGGCCTGTTGGGCCCGACTCCAGTACCGGCACGCTTTTTGAGAGGCAACTCGCGAACCACGATTCAGCCCCTGCTCGAGCCCGACGCGCGAACGCATTTGTCCCGTCCGGTACAGGGGTGCACGAAAAGGTTCACCGGGCGAAGAGGAAAGCTTCTCACCCCCAACGGGAGCCAGCGCTTGACAGATCGAACCAACCCGTCGACTTTCGCGCCCCGGCCGGACCAGCCTCTCCTTTCCTCTTCAAATGAGCGCAGACGCTCTGTCCTACGTCGAGTCCGCCTGCCCGGACGTCGCGGGTTCATTCACCTTCTTCTGAGGCTCGCGCTTGTACCCGCATCACACTCCCATCCTCAGGTCGACACAATCTACGTGGATGCCGTAGCGGCTCTCGGCCCAGTCAATCGCGATCTGTTCGGGACCAACCTGGTCACGCCGTGGGCGGGGTCGCCGGATGAGCTGCTCGGTGCCGAATTCATGGAAGCGATGCGCGCACTCGGGATTTCCCGCATTCGCTGGCCCGGCGGTACCAACGCCAACAACTACAACTGGCGAATTCACGGGTGGTGGCGAAACCCGGGAACGTGTAGCGCCGGACTCGACCTGCGCCAGGCAGCCGAACTCTGCCAGCGGATCGGCTGCGAGCTGCAGATCACCGTGAACTTCGGTACGATGAGCGCCCACGACGCCGCAGACCTGGTGCGTTTCTGTCAGGACAGCCTGGGCATCCGCGTGCGCTACTGGGAGATCGGCAACGAGATCCACCACGAACACACGTTCGAGGTGTCGTGGACGGCCTGCGACGCCCGCAAGTACTACTTCGGCGGCAGCGCAGAGCGGCGCGGGAGGTTCCGCCCCGGCGGTTACAGTCGCTCTCTTGGCTACAAAGGCGATCTGTTTCTTGGCGCGCAGCTCGAAGACGGGCGCTGGCTACTCCACTTTCCGGACATCGCCCCGGGTTCGGACGTCGTCTGGGTCGGACCCGATAGCGCTCACCTCGTCCGCTGGCAGCGCGTCGACTTCGACACGGTGGCCCCTGGAAGTCAGGGCCTGTACTACGAGGTGGATGTGGACTCCAGCATCCTCCGTTTCGGCTTGGACGGCAAAGGCGCCCTGCCTCCCGCCGATTTCGGCGTGCTCTGCGAGTACACCACCACTCACCACGACGGCTTCATCGAGTTCGTCGATTCGATGAAGGCCGTGGATCCGAGCGTCCGGATTGGCGCCTGCTTCCCTCCGGATACGAGCTGGTCGCGTGCGACGCTCGATTCTGTGTTTTCTCGAATGGATTTCGCCATCGTGCACCAGTACAATCCCGAAGATCCGGATAGGGAAGAGTCGCTCGCCAGCCGGATGGGCTACGCTGCTCGGGATCGCGACGCCCTGTTCGGGATGCGCCGATTCTTGGACCGGCTGGCTGGACCGTACGCGCCGAGAATCGGGCTGGCCCTGACGGAATGGAACTTCACCATCGCTCCACCTTTCCCAAAACGCGCGGACGCCACGCTTGCCGCGGCCTTGTTCGCTGCCGAGCGGCTCGGCCACATGCTGGTGGACAGCCGCGCGTTGCGCCTGGAAATCGCCAACCAGTTCCCGGCAATCTGGGACGATCCCGAGCATTTCAACACCCTGCTGCGCGGCGGAGATTTGCGGCCGCGTCCGGCGGCTCTCGTGTTCCAGCTTTTCCGGAAAGCCTTCGGCGACACCTTGCTGCCCGCCACCGCGGTCTGCGATTCTTTCGCCTCCCAGGGCCGCATGCTACCGTTTCTGGAAGCTTTTGCCAGTCGCAAAGAGGACCGGCTGTTCCTGCTGGTCGTGAACAAAGACAGCTCCCGGGCCCACACGGTCCAGGTGGCCTTGCAGGGCTTTGCCCCGTCGGCTCAAGCGGTGGCCCACATGCTCACCGCGGACAGCGTCTACGCGGACAACGAAGGGCTCGGCGAAAATGTCGCACTGCGCGACTCGGCGTTTCAGGTCGGTGGAAGCACGTTCGTTTTCCGCTTTCCGCCCCACTCGGTGGTGGTTCTCGAGCTCACCGGCGTTTTCAGCGCCGTGAGAACGCCGAGGGCAAAGACGCCGCGCATGTTTGTGCTGGGCCAGGCCAGTCCGAACCCGTTCACTCGGTCAACGCAGTTGACCTACCGCCTGACCCGGGCTACGACCGTTGTGGCCACCGTGTACGACCTCCGGGGCCGGGCTGTTCGTAGCCTGGTGCGGGCGCGGCGCCTCCCGGGTGAGTACAACTTGCGCTGGGACGGCTGCGACGCCGCCGGTAGCCCTCTGCCGAGCGGAGTTTACCTGTGCCGTATTTCTACCGGAGCTGGCAAGCTCGCCGTTCGAAAACTCGTGTTGATCCATTAACCCAAACCAGAAAGGAGAATGCCGTGAACCGTTCTCGTCTCCGTCTGCTGACGATCGTTTTGAGCGGCTGCCTCCTGGCCGCCGGTCACCAGGCAGAGGCTCAAACCGATCACCACACGATCGCCATCACCCACAACACCACATCCGACACCGTGCTCAAGCCGTTGCTCGGGGTCATTTCGGGCCCACTGCCCGCGGTGCACTCCCCTGCGCCGGACCTCACGCCTCAGTTGCAGGACATCGGGGTCACCAGCATCCGCAACAACGACTACTACGACGACCGGCTGGACATTGAGCGCATCTTCCGGTGCCCGGACACAACCACCTACCCCTCGTGGGAGTGTGATCCGTACGATACAAACAATTACCATTGGGCCGCGAGTGACACCCTGTTCCAGAGCATCGTGGACGGCGGGTTCGAGCCGTTCCTGCGACTCGGGGGAGAATACGAATGCGAGCTTTGGCCGCACAAGGCACACGGCCCTCAGAACGCAACGCAGGAGGATAACTGGATCGTGGCGGCCATCAAGACCGCCGACCGGTACAGCCACTGGCAGGGGCGAACCGATGTCCTCACCTACCTGGACATCTGGACAGAATGGGCCAATCGCCAGTTCTGGGATCGTTCCAATAGTGAGTTCATCCGCTTTTGGATGAAA
>CAYXFI010000064.1:10562-13993 GCA_964464205.1 uncultured Cytophagia bacterium | reverse complement strand
CCCTGACGGTATCATGACGAGCTGGCTGCCGCTTTTCGGATTGAGTCTGGAGGACTTCCGCTGCATTCTCCGCACTTTCCAGGAAGTATTCCCCCACGCCACCCTCTGGATCGCGAACAACTGCCGAAACCGGCACGCGCTGCTGGTCGGCTGGAAGGCGGATCGGCCCATCCGGATCGATTTCCGGCAGATCGAGCGCAAGCTGCAGGATCCCGCCGTGCGCAAGGACCTCGAGGAAATCCACATCCGCTCGGCCTACGACGTGATCGACTGCCTCGTTCTCGACGAATACGCCCTGCGCGATTTCAGCCGGGGCGCCCCCATCAATACGGACGACCATCCTTTCCTCGACTTCCACTCCCCCCGCTCCCTCGGTCCCGACCAACTGGTCTGGGCGCGCAACCTGAGAGCCGCGCTGCGCTACCGCAGCGCTCCCTGGAAACTCGTGCACGTCGAAGGGCCGGACAGTGCCGAGGTGCTCAAGCGGATCCGGTGGCACGCGGTTGCCAGCGGAATCGTGTGGGACGGGATCGTGCACGAACTCCGCGGAGAGATCGCCCAGGCACGAGAGAAATACCGAATTGCCGCTCGCCTCAATCCGCTCGACCCGGACCCGCCGTTCCTTCTGGCGGCCAGCCTGGCCCGTAAGCAGCGGTGCAAGCGCCAGCTCGAGCTGAACCCCGACGATCTCGAAGCGGCCCTCGAGCTCGCGACCCTTCACATCGCCGCAGGCGAGCTCGATTCCGCCGAGACAGTCCTGCGGGACGTGCTGCGTGCGAATCCCCGCGCGGCCGAAGCCTGGGCCAACCTCGGCACCGTGCACCTGCTGCGAGGGGACGTGGAAGCAGCACGAAGGGAGCTGCGGCGTGCCCTCAAAATCGACTCCAATCTGCCCCTGGCCTTCTACAACCTCGGACTGACGTACGTACAGCCGGGCGGAGATCTCGAGAAAGCGCTCCGGCTGTGGGACCGGGCGCTCGAGCTCGACCCAACCTACGATCCGGCGTGGTTCAATCGGGGATTGGCGCAGTTGAAGCTCGGAAGGCTGCGCGACGCGGCGGTCTCTTTTCGCAAAGTTGTGGAACTCGCCCCGGACGACGCCGAAGCCCACCGGCTTCTGGGGATGGTGTACGTGCGGCTCGGCGACCGGGAGCGTGCGGCGCAGCACTTTCGCCGCTTCCTCGAGCTGCGGCCGGTGGGACCCGGAAGCGAGCGCGTCCGTTCGTACCTGCGACAGCTCGAGCAGTAGAGACCTCCGAGCCCGTCCGGTTGTGCGGGCCTGTCAGGACGGCCCTGTCTTCTCCCCGTCGGTGCATCGGCGCGTCCACTGAGCAGCGCAAAGCGGGAAATCCCCGCCTGTAGCCCGGTGAGCACAGCCGCTCGTCTCAGAAGTTGCCCGCGAACATGGGCTCCGAGGACTCATTGTCTTCCCGTGCTCGACACCGGACCCGCGTTCCGAGCTCGCCACGTGTGCAGGTACCTCGCGCTCGTTTTTCGGGATAGGCTGGGTACGGGCCAGAGGCTGGGTGAAGACGCGACGGGTCACACGGCGAAAGGAAGATCGATGGGCAAACACGGAGCCCGACCACTCCTGGCGGATGAGCCGCGAAGCTCGGAACAGCACTGGGGAGCCCGTTCTCGTGTGGCCCGTGTGATGCCCATTTTCCGGGGCACGGATCGGAGTGCAGTCCACCTCACCTTCGACGACGGTCCCCACCCGGAGGTCACGCCGCAGGTACTGGACCTGCTGGCCCGCAAAGGACACCGAGCGACCTTCTTCGTACTCGGCGAGAGGGTACAGCGCCATCCGGAGCTCGTCGGCCGGATTGCGCGGGAGGGACACGCAGTGGGGATCCACGGCTACGGGCACCGAAGCCTGTTGCTCGCAGGGCCGTGCCGGATTCGCGAAGAGCTGGTGCGTGCCCTGAGTGCGCTCTCCGCCGCCGCTCCCGGCCTGCCCGTGCGGCTCTTTCGTCCACCCTACGGGCTACTGAATCCCGTCGGATTGCTCGTGGCCCGTTCCCTTGGACTCCGAACGGTGCTGTGGACGATCGACGCCCGAGACTATCGCGCCGGGACGCCGGAATCGGTGCTGCGCCGGACACGCCGGCTGGCGGGAAGAGACATCCTGCTGTTGCACGATGCTCCCCCCGGTGGTCTCGTAACTGTACAAGCCCTGCCGCAGATCCTGGAACGAATTGAGGCCGCGGGCCTGCGTTCGGACCCCCTGTAGTCATCTGGGCGCCCGGAGGAGCCGCGACGCGCACCGAGTGTCGGACCGGACGGCTTGCCTCCCACCCTTTGCGTGAGACTCGACCGAGGAACAGTCTGAGGTCCGCTTTCGCGCGGTCGGCTAGCCCGGCATGGTTCGCAGGCCACCCGATGGCGCAGTTCGAAGCACACCCACTCTGTGTCGGCAAAACCGGGTAAGCTCTGCCAGAGGCGGAGTTTGGCTGGGGGTTATTCGGTCGCTCGTGCCCCCCACACGCGAGCACGCGGCTACTGACGAGGACGCGCGCCACTGTGGACGAGAGCCGCAGCCACAGGACCTTGGGAAATCTCCCTCAGCGATGGTCCTCAGCGCGTAGCCCGAACCCCCACCTTTTTCCAGCGATTCGGCCGTCGCAGAGGTGAGAGAAACTGGCGATGGCATCCAGCAACAGCGAGTTCTCCCGGAGCCAGCGCCGGTGTGACCGGTACTCGGGGCAGTACCGTTCCACCAGGGCCCAGAACTCGCGCGAATGATTGCGATGCCTCACGTGCGCCAATTCGTGCACGACCACGTATCGGTAAACATCCGCCGGGGCCATGAGAATTTTCCAGTTCAGCGAAACGGTTCCACGAGAGGTGTAACCACCCCAGCGCGACCGTTGCCCGCCGATCCTCAGCCTCTCGTAGCGCACCCCCATCTCATCGGCCGTCGCTTCGCACAGCGGGGCAAATTCCTGTCTCGCCCGCTGCCGAAACCATCGCTCCACCGGCTTGGCACACCTCCGCTCTGTTCCGCGGGGAACGGCGACACGCAAGACCTCGCCGTCCAGCGCCACCCTCGCGCGACCAACCATTCCGTCGGAAACCTCGACGGGAATCCATCGTCCCCTGAGCAGAACTCGTGGCGCTCCCGACGGATCGAACAACTGGTCCCAGGCCCTCCGCAGCTCGCTCCAGCGCGCCAGAACCCACCTGGAATGAGCCCTCAGGAACTCCTCCACATGCCAGCTCGGCGTGCGCCGACCTGCGTGAACCACAAGCCCCTCGTCACCCCGCGCCGTGGCTCGCAGCCCACTGCTCCGGCGATCCCGGCGTAGCCGGTACACCACCAGTTCCCCTTTCAGGATGATCCGGAACTCGCGATCCATCACGGGCGCTTTCCGCTCTCGTCCGGCACCCGGGTGGCGATCACGATGCTCTCCAGCCCGGCACCCTTCGCT
>CAYXFI010000064.1:6509-10462 GCA_964464205.1 uncultured Cytophagia bacterium | reverse complement strand
TGCTCCCGGAAAGTGGTGGAGATCATGAAGAAGATGAGCAGCAAAAAGAGGACGTCAATCAGTGAGGTGATGTTGATGATCACGCGACGGCGTCGCTTCTCAAGCAGCCGCATGTCCCTCGCCCGTCTTCAACGCATCCAGCCGCCGCAGCAGGAGGGAGGAGTATTTCTCGATGTCGAGGATCAATCCCTCAACCCTCGCGGAGAAGGCGTTGTACGCCACCAATGCGGGTATCCCGATGGACAGCCCCACAGCGGTGGTAATCAGCGCTTCGCTAATGCCCGCCGAAAGAGGTCCAGCCTGCCCCACCCCCTGCTCGGAAATCACCCGAAAGACCTTGATCATGCCCAGAACGGTTCCGAGCAGTCCCAGGAGCGGTGCTGCCCCCGCCACCGTCTCGAGCACCACCAGCCCCCGCTCGAGCGCTCGTCCTTCCTGCCGACCCTGTTCTTCCACCAGTTCCTGAATCTCGCCCTTCGGCAAGTGGCGGTGCTCGATGGTCAGCGCAACGATGCGCGACAGTGGACTCGGGTTCTCGCGGCAAATCTCTACGAGCCGAGTCAGCTCCTCCTCGTCATGCAGGTTTTCAATCACTTCGACCACTTCCGGCACCAGCACGCTCCTGCGCCGGAGCGTGATCAGCTTCTCGATGAAAACGGCGAGTCCCAGCACTGAGAAAAACGCCAGCGGGATCATCATGACCCCGCCCTTGACCAGTTCGTTCCAAAGCGCGTTCATTCCGCTCCCAGAATGCTACCGGTAGACGATGTACATGAACGTCCAGCGCAGCTCGAGGAAAGGCTCCGGAAAGTCGCGTGGCAGGGGCCGGAACGGAGATGAATTGCGCACCGCCTGCAGGCTCGTCTCCACGAGCGAGGGATGGCAGTCATAGGCTTCCACCTGCAGGTCTTCCACGTGACCATCCGGCATCACCTTGAATCGCAGGACCACGTTGCCGCTGATGATCCCTAGACGGGTGAAGGCAGGCGGCGGGTAGAGGTTTCTCTCCAGCCGGCGTTTCATGTACAGGACGTAGGGGGCGTAGTCCCACTCGTACGTGTTGAGCGAAAAGGGGCCCAGGTAGCGCGATCGCGACTGCTGTTGCCCCCCGCCCGCCTTCGGGCGATACTCCGGCTCCAGGGGCTGACCCAGGACCTCCGGGCTGAACTTCGGCTGATCGAGCTTGCGAAACGCTCGAGCGAACGCTTCGCCCGCAGCCCGTGTTGACTGATCCTCCGCCTGCAACTCTGGCTCCGCTGGGCTTGGGGTCCCCACCGGTGCTACCGCCGCATCGGCCATTTCGGTGCCCTGCAGCCCTCCATCAGCGAATACTGGGGACTCCACTTGCGAGTAGGCCTCGCCCTCGGGCAGATCCTCCGGCGCGGTGGGGTTCTGAGCCCGAGCGTTCTTGTCCGACACAGCCTGCGCGTTTTCCGGTGGTTTCTCGAGGCGGGCGCTGGCCGGCGTTTCGACCAGCCGAAAGGCGAGGATTTTCTCAGCGGGCTCCTGCGCCGCCGCTCGTACTTCCCCCTTCCCCCAGGTGACTCCGAGGAGGGTCAGAAAGACACCGTGCAACAGGAGCGAGGCTAGCAGGGCGAGCACGTCCAATCGTCGCCAGGGATTGGAATCTTCCCGCCACAAAGCGCCAGCGCCGGCGCCAGCCCCGTCTCTTTCCTGGCTCCGCCCTTTCATTCCGATTCACTCTCGACCCCTGAGAAAGCGAAACGCTGCAGGTCCTCTGCCAGAATCAGCGGGCCTTTGTAGGTCTCGCGGCACCGTGCCAGAACGTCGCGGGGCTCCGCCGACGGGTAGAAGTGGCTCAATACCAGTCGCCGAACGTGAGCTTCGCTCGCCACCTGCCCCGCCTCTTCGGGTGTGAGGTGGGTAGAAACCGGTCGGTCCGTAGCGGCGCATTCGAACACGGCCAGATCGGCATCACGAGCCAACCACACCAGCTCGTCGCAGACGCCGGTGTCGCCGCTGAAAACCAGCGTAATTCCCTCCACTTCAAGCCGGTACCCGAGAGCACCTCGGCTGTGTTTCACTCTCCGGGCGCTGACTCTGCACCCGTGGATCCCGACGTCGAGGCCGTCGCATTCCACGAGCTGCAGGGGCACTCCGGGATCTTTCACCCATTTGCCGAAGATGTGGGCCAGATCCGAGATCATGTCAACTATTCCAACGGGACCGCACAGGACAAGTTCCCGTGAGCGGTGCAGGCCCGGTGCGTTCTTGAAAGCGAAGAGCAACGCGGGTACATCCGCGATGTGATCCATGTGGAAATGGGTGACTAACAGCGCATCTACGGTGCGCCAGTCCAGACCAGCCTCCACAGCTCTTCGGAGTGCCCCCGAGCCGAGATCCACGAACAGCGATCCCCCGGACCAGCTCACGTGGTAGGCGGGCGAGGACCTCCGGAACGAAGGTACGCAGCTTCCCGAGCCGAGAACCGTGAGAATGACCATGCCGCCCGTTTCCCTCCGCAATCGCGACGCGTCAAGCCCCTCAATCCCCTGAGCCCGACGGCACGGGAGCCGTCGCCGTCTCCTCTTCCAGCCAGTTGAGGTAGTCCTCCGATCCCCCGATGATGGGCAAGGCGATCACCTCCGGAAGCTGGTACGAATGGAGCCGTTTCACCCGCTCCACGACCCGGTCAATCAGTCCGCGACGCGTCTTGATCAGGAGAAGTGCTTCGCCTTCTTCCGTCAGCTTTCCCTCCCACCAGAAAAAGGATCGAAGGTTCGGCACCACGTTCACACAGGCTGCTAACCGCAGTTCGACCAGCCGATTGGCGATCCGCTCTCCTTCGCTCACGGAGCTCACGGTCACCAGCACGAGCGCAGCCTCGACCATTCCTCCCTCCTCCAGCTCAGCAGGCGCTCTCTCAAATGCTTGCGTCCCGGCCCGGCTTCCAGCCAAGCAGGAAAGCCAAGAGGTTCCAGAAAGCGTACACCTCCACGGCGAAGGGCAGGAATCCAAGAAATCCGACCAGCGGCATCTCGAACAATTTCGGGTTCTGCAGGAACGGAACGGCGTAGATCCACTTCGTCTGGGCCCAGTAGTTCCAGAATTCCCAGAGGAGACCACAAATCAGTCCACTGGCAAAGAGGGAAACCAGTTTGCTCGCATCGCCGGAACGCAGGCGCACGAAAAGAGATTCCCCACCCGCCAATCCGAGCACCGGGTCAAGCAGGAAGACGTAACCCACCCACACGAACGCGATCAGGAAACGCGCGATGTGGGGCGGTGTCAATACCGGCCCGATCACAAAAGCGGCTCCCACGACAAACCACGCCACAAGGGTCCGCCGACTGATCACGTGCGGGCGAACTCGCCAGCGCGCGAAGAGCCCGTAGCTGTCCAGAAGTTCGCTTGTGAACAGAATACCGGGGAAGATGGTCGCGAAAGCCCAGCCGTAGCCGAGGAGCCGCAAGCCCAGGCTGTCCGGTAGTCCCACGTAGTACCAGTTGCGCATGATCAGATTGTAGGCCTCGAAGAGAAGCCACACGGCCACCGAGTACACCAACATCGTCAGGAACCGACCGGGGTAGCGACCGATCCACGAGTAGCCGCGTCGGGCTCGCAGCCACGCATCCAGGATCATGATGTAGGCAGTCCAGGCGAGCGGTGTGAAGTAGACGGAGAAGAACCACACGCGGCGAAGCATCAGCACTTCGGAGACCAAGAGCAGCAGAACGCCCACCCAGCCGTACCAGCCGAATCGCGCCAAGGTTCCACTCCTCAGTTGGTTTCGAACCGGTGTCGGATCGCCCGTTCGAATCGCGGCTTGTAAATCAGGTCGAAGGCTACCTCCGAATCCGGGAACATCGCTAGCGCGGTACGCCGCAGTTGGCCCACCATCTGCACAGCTTCGGCGACGGTGAGTCCCTCCTGCTCGCGAATGATCGTGAGCGTGAGATCCACCAGGAAACGAAGCCAGCGTCGCTTCCGCA
>CAYXFI010000064.1:0-6409 GCA_964464205.1 uncultured Cytophagia bacterium | reverse complement strand
CGAATGATCGTGAGCGTGAGATCCACCAGGAAACGAAGCCAGCGTCGCTTCCGCAATTCCTCACGAATCTCTTCGGGCGTAGGTTCCACCCTCATCACCTCCATTCGAAACGTGCGTCCCCCTCCTCCAAACCATCGCGCCTGAGACGACAGCCACCCGCCATCGCCCCCCGACGTAGCCGGGAAGACGGATGGCGAACCTGCCTCACGGCACCCGCCACCCTCCCAAACCTCCCCCGCCAGAAGCGCACACTGCGATTCTGCTTCCCAATCACGCCACCGTCCGGCGCCGCCATCCCTGGCGCGAAGTGAGCAAACCAAGTGCCCCTAACACCCCGAAATCAGAGGGCCCGGAGCCGCAGGACCCGGTCGTCCACAGCCCCCACACGAGGGCTAATTTCCGCTCTCGGCCAGAGCCTTCTCAAGCCAGGCCTGAGCGCGCTCGAAGTGGCTCCCCTTCCAGTACACCTGATCGCAATTGGGGCAATACCAGAATTCGTCGTGCGCCTCGAGCACGAGGGGCGGCACGCGGTCGACTACCGCTTCCTTCTCAAGGCGATCGACCGGAGTGTTGCACAGGCTGCAGCGGGTGAATAGGTAGCTCTTCGGGTCCAGCCCGAAGGCCCGGACCACCTCCGCGACCTGCCGCTGGGGCCGCTGGCTGCGTACGTAGTAGGCCTTGCCTTCGCCAGCAAGCTCCACCAGCTCTCGATCCCGGCTCAGGAGAATGCGAGTTTCGCGTCGTAGCGTCTCAAGCACGAGCTGGTCGTCCATGTGTTCAAACATCGTGTCGTAGCCGAGGATCCGCAACCATTTGGCCAGCTTCCCCAGCATGATGTCCACCAAAAAGCGCGGCTCCGCGGGAGCCCTGGTTTTTCCCTCGGACCCACCCATCGTCACAACCACCCTTGCTGCCGGTACCACTCCACCGTCTGACGCACGCTCTGCTCCACGGTCGTCTCCGGCACGAAGCCCAGCTCTCTCCGTGCCTTCTCCACGGACAGAACCCAGTAGCGCTCCCGGATTTCGCGCACTTTCTCCCGGTTCAACGTGGCGGCCCGGCCGCGCAGAAACGCGCCGAATTCGGAGATCCAAGCAGCCGGTCCGAGAACCCACGTGGGCAGCACCACGCGTTTCGCCCTTTTCCCCATCACCCGGGCGATCAGGTCCGCGAAGGCTCCCCACTCCACCGGCCCGGGGTAGGCGATGAAATACGTCTGCCCGACCGCTTCTTCCCGCGTCGCGGCCAGACTCAGAGCCCGAACCAGTTCCCGCACGTAGACTACGCTCACCAGTCGTTCCCCCCGTCCCAGCAACGGCTTGATCCCACTGGCGATGTAGCGGAAAAACACCAGCATATCGCGGTCGCGGGGGCCGTACACCGCGGGCGGCCGGACAATGGTCAGCGGGAGTTGGTCGGCGTACTGCCGGGCCACCTGCTCCGCCCGCAGCTTGCTGAGCCCGTAGCTGGTCAGGGGCTGAGGCTCGTCCTCCTCACGGCGCGGCGTCCGCCCCCGGCTGGGTCCGGCCGCCGCCTGGCTGCTCACGAGCACGAAGCGTCGCAGCGGAGAACCCCACCGCGACCAGGCCCGCAGCAGGTTGGCGGTGCCTCCCTCGTTCACGGCGAAGTAGTCCTCCCGCCGCCGGGCCTTCGTCAAACCGGCCAGGTGAAAGATCACATCCACATCCTGGACCGCTGCCTCGAGCGAATTCTCATCGGTCAGGGCGCCGTACACCAGCTCAAGCGGCAGATCCTCAATCCAGCGCAGGTCGCTGGTCTTCCGCACCAACCCGCGTACTTCCCAACCCAGTTCCAGCAAGTGTTCGGCCAGGAAGCTGCCGATGAACCCATTGACGCCCGTGATCAGAGCTCGCAAGCCAATTCCTCGTCGCGGTTCGGTTCTCTCTCCCATCCCGTCGGAGCGAGGGGGGTCGCCCAACCAGCTCACAAGTGCCGAATGGTGGCCACCCAAAGCCAACAAAGCGCGAATCAGTGCCAACATGATACGAAAAAATCTCCGCCCAGACAAGATTGAAACCCCGCCGAATCGGCGCTCTCCGGCGCGGGCCCCATCCACATCAGGGCCGTGGGGCTGGTCGCCACAGCCAGCCACGGACGAACGCAGACCAGCACGAATACCGTCCCGTTTCCTCCGTCGGCCGAACGCGAGGAACCGGACTCTCGCGTCTACGGCATCCCCCGAACCACTCGCGACTTGCGGGAAACCCTCCCAGATTCCCGGCGGAACCGATGCCAAATCCCGCCCCGCGCCGAACAATGCAAAAACCCCGCGGGGATAAGTCCCGCGGGGCCAACGTGGGAGCGTCATACCATGGCTCGCCGGTGAGCAAATTCGGGGAGCCGACTCGCAGAGCAGGAACTTTCCTCCCGTGCCGCACAGTCTATCCCTGATCGCCCGACCGCGGTGGGTTTTGCAGGGTCCGGGGCCCCTCAAGCAGCCCGTTCGGCCACGTCGTCGTCCGAATCCCGGATCAGGAACTCGCTGAGCTCGCCGGAACGCTTAGTGGCGCTCCGAACCGCGTTGATCAACATGGGGCGCAGCCCGTCGGACTCCAGCGAGTAGATCCCAGCGATGGCGGTACCGGCTGGGGTCGTCACCTGATCCCTGAGGATGGCCGGATGCAGCTCCGTTTCGCGCACCATCTTAGCCGCTCCCAGAACGGTCTGGGCGCTCAGCCGGGCCGCGACCTCGCGAGACAGCCCCATCATCACACCGCCTTCCGTGAGCGCCTCGATGATGGTGTAGACGAAGGCGGGCCCGCTGCCGCTCAGGCCGGTCACGGCGTCCATCAGGTTCTCTTCCACCACCTCCACGCGGCCCACGGCGCTGAACACCGCCTCGGCCTGTCGGAGGTGTTCGCCCGCGGCGTGACGACCCGCCGCGATGGCCGTCACCGCCTCGCCGACCAAGGCGGCGATGTTCGGCATGGCCCGTACCACCGCCACTGGCTGCCCCAGACGTTTGGCGATGAGGCCGGTAGGGATGCCCGCCATGATGCTGATGATCAGGTGATCGCGACGCACCGCCGGGGCGATTTCCGCGAGCAGACGCCCGCTGGTCTGCGGCTTGACGCAAATCACCACCACATCGCTCTCTCGCACGGCCGAGGCGTTGTCGCGGGTCGTTGGCACGCCCCAGGCCTCACGGACGTGCTTCAATGCCTCGGGGCGCACGTCCGTTGCCACAATGGCTTCCGAAGAGGTCACGCCCGCACGCACCAAACCACCGATCAACGCCCGTCCCATCTGTCCCGAGCCAATGATCGCCAGTCGCTTCCCGGTCAGCGGCATCCCTACCTCCTGCTCCTACCGCCTTTGATCCGCCGTCAATGGTACACCGGCGTGAGCCAGTGTTTGTATTCCGGCCGTTTGCCGTGCACCGCATCGAAGAACACACTTTGCAGCCTGCGCGTAACCGGCCCGGCTTCACCTCGCCCGATCACTCGCCCGTCCACCTCGCGAATCGGGGTGATCTCGGCGGCCGTACCCGTGAAGAACACCTCGTCGGCAGCGTACAGGTCGCCGCGCGCGATGAGCCGTGTCTCCACCTGATAGCCGAGGTCGCGGGCGATCTGAATCACCGCGTCGCGGGTGATGCCGAGCAGGATGCTCGACTCGCTGCCATTTGTGAAGATCCGCTCCCCGAGCACAACAAAGATATTCTCGCCCGATCCTTCGGACACGTTGCCGTACGCATCCAGGAAAATCGCCTCGGTGTAGCCGTTCTGGCGCGCCTCCTGCACTCCCAGCACGGAGTTCAGGTACTGGCCGCACGCCTTCGCGGTGGTGGGCATCATGCTCGCGTGGAACTTCCGCCAGCCGGTGATCGTGACGCGCACGCCTTTGGTCAAAGCCTCCTCGCCCAGGTAAGCGCCCCACTCCCAGGTGAGGATGGCCACCTCGACGGGGCACTTGCCCGGGTGGACGCCCAGGGGTCCGTAGCCACGAAAGGCAATGGGCCGAATGTAGCATTCCTGGAACTGGTTGGCCCGAATGGTCTCCAGGCAGGCCTCCACGATCTCCTCTTCCGAGTATGGGATCTCCATCTGGTAGGCGTGCGCCGACAGGAAGAAGCGGCGGATGTGTTCTTTCAGCCGAAAGACCTGCGGTCCGTCGTCGGTCTTGTACGCCCGAATCCCCTCGAAAACGCCCGTCCCGTAGTGAATCACATGCGAGGCCAGGTGGATCGTACCGTCTTTCCAGTCAACCAGTTTGCCATTGAACCAGATCTTTCCGTTTTCGGGGTACACGGTCGGTCCTCCTCTTTTTGGGGTCCTCGAACAGCCGTCGCTCCACGTGGTCGATGAGGATGTCCGTCATCTCACGGGTGCCCACGCGGAATGCGGATGAACCGGGGAGGTCGGGAGTGTGGTAGCCCGCGTTCAGCGCGTCGGCAACGGCCAGTTCGATCGCCTCGGCGAGATCCGACCAGCCTAGCGAAAGTCGGCACATGAGGGCCGCACTGAGGACGGTTCCGAGGGGATTGGCCACGTCTTGTCCGGCGAGATCGGGGGCCGAGCCGTGCACCGGTTCGTACAGGCCGACTCTGCCACCGATGGAGGCGGAGGGGAGCATTCCGATGGAGCCGGTCAGGATCGCCGCTTCGTCGCTCAAAATGTCTCCGAACATGTTGGCCGTCAGCACGACGTCGAACTGGCGGGGGTCGCGCACGAGCTGCATCGCGGCGTTGTCCACCAGCATGTGGTGGAGCTCCACATCCGGGTATTCCTGCGCCACCTCCGTGACCACCTCGCGCCACAACTGCGACGTGGCCAACACATTCGCCTTGTCCACCGACGTGACGACTCGGCGGCGCTCCCGAGCCAGGTCGAACGCCACGCGAGCGATACGCGCCACCTCGGACTCGTGGTAGGACATCGTGTCCACCGCGGTCCGTTCCGGCGCCTCGCCCGACCGGCGCTTCGGCTCGCCGAAGTAGATCCCGGACGTCAGCTCGCGAACGACCACAATATCAACGCCGTCGACCACCTGAGGTTTCAGAGACGAAGCGACGATCAAAGGGCGGTAGGTGCGCACCGGGCGAATGTTCGCAAACGCTCCCAGCGTGGCCCGGAGCTGCAGAAGCCCCTTTTCCGGCCGCTTCTCTGGCGGCGCGCTGTCCCATTTGGGCGCTCCCACGGCGCCGAGCAGGACCGCGTCGGCTCGCTCCAGCTTCCGGCGCGTGTCCTCGGGCAAGGGTTCGCCCGTTTCCTCCAGCGCCACCCCACCGATGAGTCCCTCTTCGAACTCCAGCAGTCGATCGGTACAATCCACCGCGGCCTGAAGCACCCTCCGCGCGGCGCTCACCACTTCAGGACCAATCCCATCCCCCGGCAAGAGGAGAACCCTGCGAACGTCAGCGTCCGACCGATCGTTTCGTCCACTCATTTCCGCACCCGCTCTTGTTTTGGCTGGATCATCCCGAGTTCCCTGGCGTAGCCGAACAACCCTCCGGCCCGCACGATCGCTTCCACATCGCCGATGGGCCTTAGGGGATAGCTTTCCCCAGTGGTCTCATTCACAATTGTCGCCTTCTCGAGGTCGATCACCACGGTGTCTCCGGTGCGGACTTTCTCGTGCAGCGGCTCGTCCGTCTCCAGCGGAAGCAGGAAGCCGCCATCCACCGCGTTGCGGAAAAAGATGCGCGCGTAGCTCTGCGCCACCACCCCACGGACACCCGCGATCTGCAGCGCGGCCGGCGCGTGCTCGCGCGACGAGCCGCACCCGAAGTTCCGACCGGCGATGATGATTGAATACCGGCTCCGGTACTCGCCTTCGTCCACAAAACGGCCCCACTCGGGCGGAAGACCGCTCATCGCGTACCGCCCGTAGTTCTTCCGCTCCTCCGGATCCGACAGGCTGTACACCAAGTGCTGAGCCGGAATGATCTGGTCCGTGTCCACATTGTCGCCCACGACGAACGCGAGCCCTCGGATCAATTCAGACATCAGCTTCTCCCTTCGGAAGACTTGTGACAGAGCAACAGGCAAACCGCAGTGACGCGAAGCAGCCTCGGGTCTGAGAGGGCAGAAACACAGGGGCCATTTCCCGATCTACGAGCTCCGCCCGAACGCCCTCTCCCCCAAATCGGCTCTGCGGCGGATCGGTACCGGCGGGAATGCGAAATCCCGTTCCGCCTTCGAGCGGCGGCAGGTGAGTCCCTTCCTCAGTTGGACGGACCCCAATTCCAGATCGTGCCGGAATTGCCGCCGCTGCGCCGTTCTTGCGTCCGCTGCGCTCCCGCAAGCCGTCAAACCTGCTCACAGGCATCTGGGAGGATCTCAGCAAACACGCCTGGCCGCGACCGGGGCGGGGCCGATCCCGGGTGCGAGATCTCGCTCCCGCCCGGCGGAGGCTTCAACCGTCACGCCTCACTTGCTGCCCACAC
>CAYXFI010000063.1:0-14205 GCA_964464205.1 uncultured Cytophagia bacterium | reverse complement strand
CGGGGCGGGCTGGCCGCGGTGGGGATTGGGCGGTGCGTGCAAGTTGAGTACGGCTGGAGGTGGCGGATGAGCCAAGTGATCCGCGTGGAGCTTCCGGCCTACGCTAAGATCAATCTCGGCCTGCGAGTGCTCGGGAAGAGGCCGGACGGCTACCACGAGGTCTGCACGATCCTGCAGCAGATCGACCTGGCCGACGTGCTGGAATTTGAGGTGCACGATCGGTCCGGGGATATTGAACTCCACTGTGAGGGCGAAGGGGTTCCAGATGGCGAGCAGAATCTGGTGCTGCGGGCAGCCAGGCGTCTGGCTGAGCGGGTGGGGAAGGGGCCCCGGGCCACGGTCATCCGGCTGCGCAAGCGGATTCCGGTCGGTGGGGGGCTCGGTGGTGGGAGTAGCGACGCTGCCGTCACGTTGGCTGCGCTGGACTACTTGTGGGATCTGAAGCTGCCCGAGCGGGAACTCCACGAAACTGCCGCTTCGTTGGGAGCCGACGTCCCTTTCTTTCTCGCGGGCGGCGCAGCCCTAGCCACTGGAATCGGGGACGTGCTCGAGGGCGTGCAGTTGTGGGAAGACCCCGCTGGTCTTCTCGTGATACCGTCGGTGAGAGTGCCGACCTCGTGGGCCTACGCCCAGCTCAAAATCGGCTTGACAAAGAAGGGCGGATGTGCTAAATTTCGAAGCTTCCTGAGGTTGCGTCCACCGCTGTCCGAGTGGGCGCAATGGCTCGACAATGATTTTGAATCGCTCGTGTTTGCGTCGTTCCCGCAGCTGGTGGTGTTGAAGGGGGTGATTGAGGAAGCGGGGGCGAAGTTGACACGGATGTCAGGAAGCGGGGCATGCCTTTTTGGGCTATTCCAAACGCTTGATGAGGCCGAAAGGGCCAGCAAGCGCATGGAGGGGAGGGCGCCTGGGCGGGTTTTCCGGTTCGTACGGTGGGGGCGGGGAGAGATCGTGGCGCGACTTTCGACCAAATAGGAGGGAAGCGAGGACTGCTAAGTGGGGGCGACTGAGGGGAGGCCCCAGGGGTACAGAATGGAGATCACCAAGATCACCATCAGTCTGCGGGACGAGGAGCGGTTGCGCGCCTATGTGACGGTGGTTTTTGACGAGGAGTTCGTCGTCAAGGGCATGAAGGTCATTCGGGGGAGGAAAGGCTTCTTCGTGAGTATGCCAAGCCGTCGTTTCAAAGACGGCACGTTTCACGATATCGCGCATCCCATCACCCGCCAGTGCCGTGAACGGCTGGAGCGGGCGATCCTGGCCGAGTACGAGAGGGCTCTGAGAGATCGGGCCGAAAGCCTCTCGGGGCCGGCGGAAATGGGTGAGGGTGCGTGAGCTTCGGGTAGTACTCGGTACGTTGGGGCGTGGCCAAGCGGTAAGGCACGGGGTTTTGGTCCCCGGATTCGGAGGTTCGAATCCTCCCGCCCCAGCCAAAAAGCCTGCGGAAAATGGGTGACGAAAACCCGTGGGGTTTTCGTCATTTTTTGTGTGTTCGGACAGGTTGCGAATCATCGACAGGAAAGATGGTTGTAGGAGGGCGACCCGGGACTATCCTCTCGCGCGGAGGTGCCAAGAGGGTTGAGAAACGGGTGGGCGTGGGTGACATGGCTACAAATATCAAGATTTTCTCGGGTAACTCGAACAGGCCATTGGCAGAAATGATCGCCAAGGCCTACGGGATGCCGCTCGGTTCGCTGGAGCTAAAGAAGTTCAAAGACGGCGAGATCTGGGCAAAATACAATGAGAACATTCGGGGCGCGGACGTTTTCCTGATCCAGCCCACCAATTCGCCGTCGGACAACCTGCTCGAGCTTCTGATCATGCTGGATGCCGCCCGGCGGGCCTCGGCCGAACGGATCACAGCTGTGATCCCCTACTTCGGCTACGCGCGGCAGGACCGGAAGGACCAACCTCGGGTGGCCATCACTGCGAAGCTTGTGGCCAACTTGCTCACCACAGCCGGCGCCGATCGTGTGCTGACGATGGATCTCCACGCGGCCCAGATCCAGGGTTTCTTCGACATTCCGTTGGACCATCTCTATTCTGCTACGATTTTCTGCGACTACTTCCGCAAGAAGAAGATACCGGATCTGGTAGTGATGGCTCCGGACGTGGGGGGCATCCGGATGGCAAGAGCCTACGCCAAACGGCTGGATGCGCCTCTGGCCGTGGTCGACAAGCGCAGGCCTGCGGCGAATGTGGCCGAGGCAGTGCACGTCATCGGCGAGGTGAAGGACCGGAATGTGCTGATTGTGGACGATCTGATCGACACGGGCGGCACGCTGGTGCAGGCTGTCCACGCGGTGAAGAAACACGGCGCGCGGGCCGTGTACGCCGCTTGCACCCACGCCATCCTGTCGGACAAGGCGTGGCAGCGAATTCAGGCATGCGAAGATCTGGAAGAGCTGGCCGTGACTGACACAGTCCTGATACCGGAAGAGAAGCGAGTTCCCAAGATGAAGATCCTCACTGTCTCCGAGCTATTCGCGGAGGCGATCCGGCGCATCCACAACAAAGAATCGATCAGCATCTTGTTCGACTAATCGGGTGGGTCAAAGATGGTGGAGACGACGCTGAATCTGGAAAAACGAGAGCTGGGTAGCAAGGGCAGGCTCAATGAGTACCGTCGCAGCGGAAAAGTGCCGGGCATCCTCTACGGGCCTCACGAGAAGCCGACGCCGATCGTGGTGGACGAGAAGGAGCTGCGTGCGGCGCTCACCAGTGGTCACACGCTCTTGGATGCCAAGCTGGGCCGCAGCAAGAAGCAAGTGGTGATCCGCGAGGTCCAGAAGCACCCGGTGCGTGGGAATTTCCTTCACGTCGATCTGATGGCGGTGACCACGGGCGAGAAGATCACCCTCACGGTGCCCCTCGTCCTGGTGGGTACGCCGCGGGGCGTGAAGGATCAGGGCGGCACGTTGCTGCATGAGCTTCATGAAGTGGAGATCGAGTGCCTGCCCAAGGACGTGCCCGAAAAGATCGAGGTGGACGTATCGGAACTGGGTGTGGGTCAATCGCTCCACATTTCCGACATCAAGATCGAGAACATCACGTTCGTGACGCCAGGGGACGCGTTAGTGGCCCACGTGGTGGCGCCGAGAGTGGCTGCCGAAGCGGCGCCGGCTGCCGAGGAGGTAGTCGCGGAAGAGGGGGCCGAGGCTGAAGAGGCTGCCCCTGAAGCTCCACCCGCCGAGGGGCAAGAAGAGAAGGAGTGAGCACTCGGCTTCTGCCCACTGCCGTGCGCGCCCCTGGTTCTTGACGTGTCTCGGATGACGAATGGGCCATTTCTTGATCGTGGGTCTGGGGAATCCGGGGGATGAGTACCGTAACACGCGTCACAACCTGGGATTTCGGGTGGTGGAGGAGCTCGCCGTCCGCTGGCACGGCCGGTTCTTCGGCACCGAACTCGCGCTGGAGACCGGCTGGCTCGATCCCGGTTGCGAGGACGGTACGCGCGTCAAGCTGCTGAAGCCCATGACCTACATGAATCGGAGCGGGCTGGCTGTGGCAGCCGCGCTGCGCAAAGAAGGTGTGGGTCCGGAGCAAACGCTGGTGATCTGCGACGATGTGAACCTGCCGTTCGGGAAGCTTCGGATTCGGCTCAAAGGGAGCGACGGCGGTCACAACGGTTTGGCCTCGATCATTGAATCGCTCGGCACCCAGGAGTTCCCCCGGCTACGGGTGGGCATCGGCGCGAACTTCGAACCGGGCGGAATGGTCGAATACGTCCTTTGCGAGTTCGAGCCGGAGGAGGAAGAGGAACTTCCGGAGATTCTGGAGCGAGCGTGCGACGCGGTGCGAACGTTCGTCTGCGAATCCCCCGAAAAGGCGATGACGGAATTCAACAGATAGAGGCGGTACGGAACTAGTTGAGCGGGAGGTAGGTACGGTGGCGGCTCCGATCGTGGCTAGTCTGTTGGCGCTCCTCTTCGTCGTGTACTTGAGCTGGGATGTGATGCGGCGCAACCCCGGCAATGAGCGCATGGTCCAGATTTCCTCGATGATTCAGGCGGGTGCCAGGGCATTCCTGCGTCGCGAGTATTCTTACGTGGGAGTTTTTGTGATTGTGATTGCCATGCTCATGGCCGTGGCGCCGCTGTTCTCGGATGTTGAACTTGGGTGGCGCACGAGCCTGGCGTTTGCCTTCGGGGCGGTGATGTCGGGGCTGGCCGGCTACATCGGCATGAGCATCGCCACGAGGGCGAATGCCCGGACGGCGGAAGCTGCCCGGACGGGGGGCTTACGTGAGGCGCTGAGCGTGGCCGTGTCCGGCGGCTCGGTGATGGGCATGAGCGTGGTCGGCTTGGCGCTTCTGGGACTTGCGATCACCTACATCCTGGCGAAAGGTGAGCCAGTGGTGGTCAACGGCTACGCGATGGGTGCCAGTCTGGTGGCCCTCTTCGCGCGTAGCGGAGGTGGTATCTTCACCAAGGGCGCGGACATGGGCGCCGATCTGGTGGGGAAAGTGGAGGCGGGCATCCCGGAAGATGACCCGCGCAACCCGGCAGTGATCGCGGACAATGTAGGCGACAACGTGGGCGACGTGGCCGGCCTCGGGGCGGACCTGCTGGAGTCCTACGTGGAGTCGATGGTCGCGTCGATGGCGGTGGCATCGGCGATGGGAATGGCCGCGCCTCAGCTCAAGTTGCTCCCGCTGCTGATCGCCAGTGTGGGCATCGTGGCATCGATTCTCGGTGTGATCTACGTGAAGGTCTTCGCGCGTGGGAACCCGCAGTCCGCGCTGATGGGCGGCACGTACGTGGCCGCGGGATTGACGGCCGTGGGAACCTACATCGTCGTCCGCAACTACGGTGTCTCTTTCGATGGCTACGGCGTGATGGGACCCTTCTGGGCGACGGTGGCCGGCGTGATCAGCGGCGTGGTGGTCGGGTTTGTCAGCGAGTACTTCACGTCGGCGAAGTACCGGCCAGTGAGGCGGTTGGCGGAGGACTCGCAGAGTGGGGCCGCCATCACCGTGACCGGCGGCATCGCCATCGGCATGATGTCTACGGCCGTCCCGGTTGTGGTGCTGGCGGTGGCTGTGCTGGTGGCCTACCAGGTGGCGGGGGTGTACGGTGTAGGCATGGCGGCACTGGGAATGCTGGCTACCACGGGCATGGTGGTGGCGGTCGACAGCTACGGCCCGGTGGCGGACAACGCTGGCGGGATTGCCGAGATGGCCGAGCTGGATCCGCACGTGCGGAAGGTCACGGACAATCTCGACGCGGTCGGCAACACGACGGCCGCCATCGGCAAGGGGTTCGCCATTGGGTCCGCGGCGTTCGCTGCGATGGGGCTCCTGGTCGCCTACATGCACGCGGTCGGTCTGGAGGTGGCGGACGTAAAGGATCCGCGCGTGCTGATGGGGCTCCTGATCGGCGGCATGCTGCCCTTCCTGTTCTCCTCGATGCTGTTCCGGGCGGTCAGTACGTCGGCATTCAAGATGATCGAGGAAGTGCGTCGGCAGTTCCGGGAAATCCCCGGCCTGATGGAAGGTAAGGCCCTGCCCGATCCGGCGACTTGTGTGGACATCAGCACCCGCGGAGCGATCAATGGCATGCTGCTGCCGGGAACGATGGCCATTGTGACGCCTGTGGCCGTGGGACTGATCTTCGGACCCGAAACGCTGGCAGGTCTACTGGTGGGGGCACTGGTCACGGGCGTGATGCTCGGTATCCAGATGGCCAACTCGGGCGGCGCCATGGACAACGCGAAAAAGTACATCGAGGATGGACACTTCGGGGGCAAAGGCAGCGAGACACACAAGGCTGCCGTTATTGGGGATACGGTCGGCGATCCCCTGAAAGATACTGTGGGCCCGTCGATCAACATCCTGATCAAGTTGATGTCGGTGATCTCGCTGGTTTTCGCGCCGCTGATCAAGTGACGCGAAAAGGCCAGCGGGAGCGGTAGCGGAGGCTGCCGTCACCAAACCCAAGGAGGAGTGGAAAGTGCTTCGACCCTACGAAACGACATTTGTGATCGACTCGCTGCTGCGGGCCGAGGAAGTGGACGAGACCATCCGGCGGTATCTGAAATTCATCTCCGACAACGGTGGCGAGATTCGCCGGGTGGAGCGTTGGGGGAAACGCAGGTTGGCGTACGAGATTCGCAAGCGCCAGTACGGCTACTACGTGTACGTGCGGTTCGACGGCCCGCCGACGATCGTGGCCGCGCTGGAGCGGGAATACCGCTTGGACGAGAATATCCTGCGCTACCTGACCATCCATCTCAGCAAGCGCGCCCTGGAGAAGGAACGGTATTTGATCGAGCAGGGCATCATCAAAGAGACGAAGGAGACTTTGGAGCCCAGCGGAGCTAAGCCTGCTGCGGAGGCGCGGAAGCCCAAACCAACTCCTGCAGCCGGCCCGACGCCTGCCCGGGAAACGGCGGGAACTGAGGAAGCTCCCAAGTCGTCCCAGGAACCGGAAGCCACTGAGGAAACCCCCTCAGCGCAGACGGCGAGCGAAGACGAAAAGGGCGAGGAGGAAAAGCAGGACTCGTAGCCAGCAATTCCGGGGCGTGCTGCGGGAGGGACGGATTCTCCTGCCCCGTAAGGAGTGATGGCAGATGGCCAATAACAAATTGCCGGATATCAATACGATTCTGATCGCTGGCACTTTGCTGACGGAGCCCCAGATCAGTCAGTCAGAGGACGGAAGACTGGTCGGAAGGTTCCGGATTCACAACGTTCGAAAATACCGGGACAACACGGGTCAGTGGCGCGAGAATCGGTGCGAAGTGGATGTGATAGTCTGCCAGCGGTTGGCCGAATTGTGCCAGCGAAACCTCCGGGCCGGGAGCCCGGTGCTGTTGGACGGCGAGCTGCTGTCGCGAGAAACGGAAGGGGAGGGCGGCAGAAGTACGCTGGAAATCCGTGCCAGACGGGTGCAATTCTTGGAACGCCTGCTCAAGTCGAGAGCTGCGGAAACGGAGGAGGTGAGCTCCGAGGCGGCGGAAGCGGTGGAGTTGGAGGAGCAGGCGCCGACTGAGTTCGACTTTGGCTACAGAGAGCTTGAGCTTTGAACAACGGTGTGGTGTTAGCAAGCGAGGATTGACGCATGTTGCGAAGAAGGCGTATTTGCAGATTCTGTGAAGAGGGCGAGATCTACGTCGACTACAAGGACGAGAGGAAACTCCGTAGGTTCATCACGGAGCAAGGGAAGATCATTCCGAGAAGGACATCGGGCACCTGCGCGCGGCACCAGAGGCAGCTGAAGCTGGCTATCAAGCGCGCGCGGCATCTGGCGTTGCTGCCTTTCGTGGCCGAACTCTCAAGGTGACGGGGTGTAGCATGAGGATCATTCTCAGGCAAGAAGTGGAGAAACTGGGATCGCCGGGCGACATTGTGGAGGTCCGTGATGGGTACGCCCGAAACTACCTGATTCCGCGTGGCCTCGCCATGCCGGCGACCAAAGGCAACCTCCGGATTCTGGAGGAGGAGCGGAAGCGTGCCGAGCTGCGCGCCAATCGGGAGAAGCGCGCGGCCGAGCGCCTCGCGGAGAAGCTCAATTCCGTGTCCATCACCGCCACCGTATCGGTGGGCGAAGAGGACCGGGTGTTCGGAGCGGTGACTACTCAGACCATCGCGGATCTCCTGAAGGAGAAGGGATTCGACATCGACCGACGGAGGATCATGCTGGACGAGCCCCTCAAAGCGCTCGGGATCTACGATGTTCCCATCAAGCTCCACCCGGAGGTGGAGGCGAAAGTGAAGGTGTGGGTCGTCCGTGAGTAGTCGCCGCTGGAGGGCACGGCGGAGTTGTGCGTGGCGGGTTCGCCCGCCTTTTTCTGCATTCGGGGTCGCCCGTGATACCCGTCAAGAAGTATGGCCGATGTGCCGGGCACAACCAAATACTTGTTGACAATCTTCGGGCCATCTGTTAAATTTCCTTCGCCTTTGGCGAGAAGCTGTTGCGCTGATGAAAAGGGAACCTTTATGGAGGGAGGGAGAGAGAAAGCAGGCGGCCTCGAGCAAATCCGCAGAGAGATCGAATGGCGTTTGACGCTCGGCGTCCTCTCGGGGATGATGGATGAGTCGGTGGCGGAGGTCTGGAAGCGGGCGCTGGATGAGCTGAAAGACGGGGATCTTCACGATCTCATTCGGAGTACCCGTGGACTGTCGGATGGGGAGAGCTGGCGAGCCACCATACGTTTCATCATGTCCCGAAATTATCCGTTCCGGGAGTTCATCCTTTACGAGACGGACGACGAGTTCAAGCGCCGCTTGGGGATCCGCGACGGCGAGGTCTTCTGAGACGAGAAGACGCGCTCTGCCCGGTAGACGGAACGGACGGGTCTGAACAGGTCTGCGCGGGAGGAGTGGGAATGGAGCGTGTTTTTCCGCGGTGTCAGAAATGCAACAGCGGAGTGCTCGTGCCGCTGTCTGACTACGGCAGAGAAGGTGCTTCCATCATGTACAAGGCCTGGGTTTGTACGAATCCTGAGTGCGGTTTTCATTTACGGATTGACAACGGTGAGATTACTATTGGGGAGTCGATTCCTCGCACTTCGAAGGGGAAATAGCAACAGCCCGGTGGTCATCCCGCACCGGGCGGCGAGAAAGGGTAAAGGGCTTGCGTTCATGAAGCCTTTTACCCTTTTTCGTTATGGGCGCTGGATGCGCTCGTCAGGCAGCTCTGATGGCGAGCGGGCGCTTCCGCAGGAAGCAGGAGAGGGCGGGGTCTTCGAGAGAGACCTCAGGAGCTTGGAGTGAGGGTTGCTGTGCAAGACTTACGGCAGATCTTGACCGTGCTGAAGGGGCGGATCCCTCTTGGGTGGGTGACCCACAACTTCCGTGTTAAGATCGTTGCCTTCTTCATGGCCCTGTTCTTGTGGTTTTACGTGGTCACGGAGAATACCTACCAGTACGAGATGGAAGTGCCCGTTCGGATAACCAACTTGGACCCCGACCGTGCGCTGCTGACGCCGCTGCCGCAGAAGGCCGTGGTCAGATTGGAAGGGAGCGGCAAAGCGTTGATCGGGCTGTTGATCGGGGGTGAGGTTTGGATCGCGGCGGACCTGGCCGGTGTGAAACGGAACAAGGTGTGGAGACTGAGCCCGGGCGATGTGGTGGTGGGGCGCGCTGGAGGGCGGATCCGCGTGGTGGAGGTGGTGAGTCCTGACACGGTGCGGGTGGAGCTCGACATCGCTCAGACCCGCCACGTGCCGGTGAGGCCGGAAATCGAGCTTCTGCCGGCCCCCGGTTACACGGTCGTGAGCGGGCCCTTGGCCAGACCAGACTCGGTGACCGTGCGCGGTCCGCGGGCCGTGGTGAGAAAACTGCGGGAGGTCACCACGGCCAGGAGGCGGTACGAGGACGTGAAAGGGGACTTCTCCGTCGAACTCCCTGTGGAGCCCGTCCCTCTGGTCAGCATCACTCCGCCGCGCGTCCACGTAGTTGCGAAGATCGAAGAGCTGATGGAGAAGGCTTTCTCCCAGATGCCCGTTGAGGTGGAGCACGTGCCCGACGGGCTGCGCGGTGTGGCGGTGCCGCCGAGCGTGTTTTTGGTCCTGCAGGGCGGGATCAGCCGGATGGCCGAGCTCGATCGCCGGATGGTGCGGGTGTTTGTGGACTACCGCCGCCCAGTGCGCGGCGCAGCCCGCGAGTACGAGGTTCAGGTGGACGCGCCGCCGGGCGTCAGCGTGCAACGCGTGGAGCCCACGCGGGTGCGCGTAATCCTGGAGAAGGTTCGCTGAGGCTACTCCGGGGACGGGAATTCAGTCGGCGTGGGAAGATGAAAGTACTCGGCATTGAGACATCGTGCGATGAGACATCGGCTGCCATCTACACGGACGATGGTTTGCTGGGACACTCCGTATACTACCAGGAAGTGCACGAGGAATACGGCGGAGTGGTGCCGGAGTTCGCGAGTCGGGCGCACATGAGGACCCTCGCCCCGACGATCGCTTTCGTTCTCAAGAAAGCTTCTCTCTCCTACGAAGACCTGGACGGCGTGGCGGTGACGTACGGACCGGGTCTGGTGGGCAGCTTGCTGGTGGGACTCAACCTGGCCAAGGGGATGTCCGTGAGGCTTGGTGTTCCCCTGATTGGCGTGAACCACATCGAAGGCCACATCTTTGCGAACTTTCTGGATGACCCCTACCCGGAGCTCCCGGGCGTCTGTTTGGTTGTCAGCGGAGGACACACGCAGCTGGTGCTTGTGGAAGAACTCGGCCGCTACCGTATGCTCGGAAAGACCCGGGACGACGCCGCTGGCGAAGCGTTCGACAAGGTGGCGCGCATCCTCCGCCTGGGCTATCCAGGAGGGCCTGCGATCGACGCCGCCGCCCGCGAAGGAGACGAGAACGCAGTGAACTTCCCCCGTAGCTTCATGGAGGACTCGTACGAATTCAGCTTCAGCGGCATCAAGACGGCGGTGCTGTACTACTTTCGTGAACTACCGCCGGAAGAGAGGGAGCGGCGCAAGAAAGACATCGCCGCGAGCTTTCAGAAAGCCGTAGTGGACGTGCTCGTGCACAAGGCCAGCCGGGCGTGTTCGGAATTCGGGGGTAAGTCCCTGTCGGTCGTCGGCGGCGTGGCCAGGAACTCGAGGCTCCGCAGGGCCCTTGAGGAGCTGCAGGCGGAGACGGGCCTGCCTGTGTACATACCCAGGCCCGAGTTCTGCACGGACAATGCGGCCATGATCGCTCGTGCGGGGCACTTCTACCTCCAGAGGGGGGTACGCTCCGGCCTCGACCTGTCTCCGGCTCCTTCCCTGAACCTGGAGGTGCAATAGGTCCCCGGGCGCGAACCCTTTTGGCGACACCCATGCGAATTGAATCCCTCGACATGCGCGTGCCTCTGGCTGTTTTTCTCTTGTTCGTCGTGGTGGCCGTTCATCTGGTGTGGCGCTACTACAGGAGAACCAACCCCGACGTAGGGAAGAAACTGCGTGTCGGGCTTGGGATGCTTCGCACAGTGTCGCTGCTCGGGGCGGTGGTGCTCGCGGTCGACCCGTTCTTGCAGTGGGCGCGTGAGCACAGCGTGAGACCGACGATCGCGGCGTTTCTGGACGTGTCCCAGAGCATGAGTTTTCGCGATGCCGAGCGGCCACGCGGGCAGGTGATGCTGGACTGGTGGAAGACTCAGCGGCCGCGCCTGGCCCATATGGCTCAGGTGCGCGAATTCGCTTTCGGCACCCGGATAGCCAGGTTGGAGGAGGGTGTGCCAGACACCCTGAGTTTTTCGGCTCAGGGCACGGACTTGTCCAAGATCTTCCGGCTTGCCGCCGATAGTTTGCGCGGGCGCGAAGTAGCGGCCCTTCTCGTCCTGACAGATGGCCGCCACACGCTGGGACCAGACCCACGTCGGTTTGTGACCGGGGGACTGCCGCCCGCGTATTTTGTTGTTTTTGGAGATACCTCCGAGCAGGTGGACGTAGCCGTGACGGGGGTGGTGGCGCCTGAGGTGGCGTACGTGGGCAAGCCTTTTCCAATTCGTGTGGGGCTTGGAAAGCGGGGAGGAGAACCCTACATTGGCCGGGTCGAGGTGGTGGCGGAGGGGAAGGCCGTCGCCGCGGTGCAAGCTCGCATCGGCGCTGAGGCGGAAGAATGGTGGACTACCGTCCAGGTGGAACCGGTGAGGCCGGGGATCGAGCGGTGCCAGGTTGCGGCGACACCGGCGCCTGGCGAGCGTAGCCTGGAGAACAACCGCACGGAGTTCTTCGTTCGCGTTCTGCCCTCGCGCAAGAAAGTCCTGCTTGTTGGAGGGCAACCGTCTCCCGATTTCGGCTTCCTGAGGCGGGCGCTGGAGAGTGATTCGAGCGTGCAGCTCAGCGCGATATGTTACCTGGGGCGCGGCAAATGGATTCCCCCGCAGGCGGTCGAGAAACTTGCTGGCGGGTACGATGAGGTGATTTTGGTTCATCCGACCCGACGCGTCGGACGGGAGAGACTTTGGGGCCGGGTTGCTGAGGCGGCGAGCAAATGTATGAAGGTGGTTCTGTTCGCCGGACCAAACACAGAGGTGGAGCTGGCGGGGCGCCTCCTGGGAGACGGCCGAATCAAATTTGTCCGCAAAACGGGGCCGATTCCCGTACATTCTGCTCCCGCCTCCGGGCAGGAACTTCACCCTGTCCTAGCCCTCGCAGATTTCGCCGCAGAATCGAGAAGTCGATGGAGCTCTCTGCCTCCTGTGCTCTACACGGGATGGTCGAGAGCGGACACGAGCAGGGGCACGGTCGTTCTGCGGGGGCGCTCGGAAGGAGGGCAAACGTTCCCAGTCGGTTGGGTCTTCCGGAAGTCGGGGCGAGAGCTCGTGGTGTTTGCAGTGGCGGGTTTCTGGAGGTGGGGCTTTTCGCCGCTGGCGTTCGGCAAGTCCAATGAGCCGTTCGTGCGTTTCGTGCGCAACCTGACCGATTGGGTGTACGTGTCTCCCGAACAGGAGCTGCTCCGGGTCGAACCACTGCGGCAGGTGTTCGACGGTAGCGAGCCGGTGCGGTTCCGCGCGTACTTGTCTGACGAGCGATTTCGGCCGATCGACGATGCTCGGGTGAGCGTGCGTGTGCGGTCGCGTGGTTCTCTGGCCACGGTGGTGCTGAGTCCCCTTGGAGATGGACTGTACGAGGGGAGCTTGCCGACCCTACCGGCCGGCCCTTACCGTTTCGAGGCCGAAGCAAGATGGGGAGACCGGACATTTGGACCCGTGTCCGGCGAGTTCGCCGTACGGCCCTACACACAGGAGTTGCGTGAGCCTCGTGCCTCGTTGAGCCTGGTGCAGGAGTTGGCCGCGGGGCTCGGGGGCGAGGCCGCGCTGGCGGCGGAGAGCGATTCGTTGTGGCGATCTCTCAGCGCTTTGCTGAACCAGAGCAAGTGGGGCGACATGCGAATCGCTGAACATCACGTCTGGTCGGCGAAGCGATCGTGGTGGTTGTGGGCGGCAATACTGGCGGCGCTTGCGGTGGAGTGGACGATCCGAAGGCGTACGGGTTTGTTGTAGTAGCGGCCCTCGAAACACCGGCGGTAGGACTCCTGAAAGCCTTTCAGTCAGCTGCCGAGACACGCGCCGACTGTTTTGAGTAGGTGATTTCAACGTGGGCAGAAGGGGGAGAAATCCGCTTGCTTGTCACCCGGGGGATTGTAAATTAAGGGTTCGTCGGGCAGGATGGGATGGCTCACCACATGCGCAGGAAGGCACCCTGCCTACTACTACGTCCTCGCTTCCGCCCCGTGCCTGATTCAGAGGTTTGGCACCCGAGGTCATCGTAATCTTGGCAGCACACGGAGGCTCTATGCGACTGCGTGCCACGGTCTTGGGACTGGTCTTTTTTCTCGGTTCCAGCACCCTGTTCGCTCAGACGACGATGTACGGCGGACGGGGGATGCTGCGAGTTCGCAGCGCGAGAACGGTGGGCAAAGGGAATCTCTACCTGTGCTCCTATGCGTTGAACTACGTGGAAAAAGTCGGGAACTCGCTTGCTAAGGACCACACCCTCCGCATAGGCCTCACTTTTGGCTTGTCCAGCTTGCTGGAGCTCACCGGCACGGTGACCCCGTACCAGGATATCCAGAGGGGTATTTGGGGACCACCGGGAGACAGCGAGGTGGGCTTCAAGTTTCGGTACCCCTACACTCCGGACTGGATTCAGTTCGGACTGCAAGCCTCCGCTCTCATCCCCACCGGTAGCAGACATCCGGTGCCTTACGAACCCTATTCTTCGGGCAAGTTCGGCTGGTCGATGCTCGGCCTGTTCACGCTGGACATGCGGGAGTACTCCCCCATCGTGCCCTTCCAGCTAAACTTGAACATGGGCTACATGGATCACGATATTCGGGACCGATTTTTCGAGGACCGAAAGGATCAGGCTGTGCTGGGCGTCGGCGTGAAGTTCCCGGTGGGCGGGAACATTCTCTACCTTGAATACACGGCGGAGATTTTCATCAACAACGACGAGGTGCCGTTCGCCAAGAATTCGCAACGTCTCACGCCCGGGTTCAAGTTCGTGGGGCCGTGGAACCTGATTTACGACGTGGCGCTGGATCTTTCCCTGACGGACGAACGCTCGCCCGGCGGCAGCTACCCGTACGTGCGGGACTACGCCGACTGGAAGCTGATCCTGGGTGTGACGTACCCCTACAGCCTCTTGCGTTACATCAAGAAAGAGCGCGAGCTGGAGCAGCAGCAGAACCTGAAAGGGATGGAGGAGATCCGGCGCAAGCGGCTGGAGGCGGCGAAGGAGCTGGAGGAGCTGCGGAAACGTCTGG